>JBKJJB010000282.1:0-9342 GCA_046598235.1 Chitinophagales bacterium | reverse complement strand
CCAGGTTTTTCTTTATACCTTTTGATTTAGATAAAAAGTCTGATTTATACTTTGATGGAAGTGGATCGGCAAACGTAAGTTTTTGTTTGCGCGGGTCAACCTGCTGACCGTCTTTCCAAAAGCGGTAACAAACGTGAGGACCCGTAGCAAGACCTGTGCTACCTACATATCCAATTACTTCTCCCTGTCTTACCCGTACACCTCTGCGAATTCCTTTTCCGATTTTACTCATGTGCAGGTACTGTGTTTTAAATTCTCCGTTGTGGCGAATCTTTACATAGTTACCATTGAACACTTTGAATTGGGCTTCTTCAATGGTGCCATCTGCTGTTGCAAAAATGGGCGTTCCATAAGGAGCAGCATAGTCTGTTCCAAGGTGTGCTTTCCAAACTTTGGTAACGGGATGAAATCTTCTTTTTGCAAAACCGGATGACATGCGAGAGAACTTTACCGGTGATTTCAGAAACTGTTTCTTCATGCTGTTGCCGTTCTCGTCATAGTAATCGCCTTCGTGTGCGGCATCTTTTTCATAATAAAAAGCATAGTTGTCTTTTCCTCCGCTATTGAACACCACCGCTGCTATTTCTCCAATGGCAATAGTCTTTCCTTCCACTACATCTTCATCATAAATAATTTTGAAATTATCACCGTTCTGAATTTTGTAAAAGTCAACACTCCATGCAAATATCTCCGCCATGCGGATAGCCAGCACAGGTTCAATATCGTTTTCTGCCAGCGTTTGATACAGCGATGAACGGATGACTCCGCTTACTTCGCGGTGTTTGCGCTCTACATTGTTTTGTCCGCGATAGATATATAGAGAATCATCTAAATTAAACACCACATAATCCACTTTGTTCTCCTCGTAAATCAATTTTTTAGGAACAAGCAGGGAGTCATTCTTTTCGAACAGCACCGTAAAATTGTTTCCCGCTTTTATTTTGTGCAGGTTCAAAATCTCTTTACTAGCATTGGATAGGAAGTGAATAGTTTGAAAAGCGATATTATATTTCGATAGTATATCTGCGAATAATTCATTTTCTCTTACCACATGATTCAATACCTTAAAATCATTCATATTGATTCCGTATTTCATCAATGGCTCATCTTGCTGTATAGCAGCGATATTGCTTTCGGATTTTGCTCCACTCAGTTCTCGGAATATTTCTACAGTCCAGAAACAAGTGATTGCAACAAACAGCACGAGCGCACCTATAAGACAATATTTTTTTAGCATAACAATTTCTTTAAGCGATGAAAATATAACGTCAACAGTGGGAGTAGTATTATCAGCCCTTCTGATTAATAACAGAAAAAATATTTCGTGCAGATAAAAAGACAAAGATTATCTGCGTTGAAGAATTGCAAAAAGCTCAAATTATTCTATCTGCCAAATTGCTGCCAAAAGAATAAGGCAAATATGCCAGCGAAGAAATTGGCTTGGTGATAAACACTGTAGCTTTTTTACCAATAGCAACAGAGCCCAGTTCATTTTCAACATTCATGGCATAAGCACCGTTTAGCGTAGCAGCATTTATCGCTTCTTCAGGTGACATGTTCATGTTTATACAGGCAAGCGAAATAATTAAGTTCATATTTCCCGAAGGCGAAGAACCGGGGTTATAATCGGTAGCGAGGGCTAATGGCAAACCCGCATCAATCATTTTCCGCGCAGGTGTATAAGGAATTTTTAAAAACAGAGAGCAGCCTGGCAATGCTGTTGGCATGGTAGCCGAATTTTTCAATACAGAAATATCTCCATCGGAAATAAGTTCAAGATGGTCAACACTCAGCGCATCGTATTGCACACTTACCGGCACTCCGCCAATAATGTTGAACTGGTTCACATGCACTTTTGGTTTCAGTCCGTGTCTCACTCCTGCTTCGAGAATCCGGTCGGTTTCTTCCACACAGAAATATCCCTTCTCGCAAAATACATCAATAAAATCTGCTAACCCTTCATCAGCAATTTTTGGGAGTAGTTCCTTAACTAGAATATCAATATATGCTTGATGATTTGTTTTAAACTCTGTTGGATAAGCATGAGCCCCAAGGAAAGTAGCTTTAATGGTAAGGGATGATTTCTCTTTCAACTTTCTTATAACACGCAGCATCTTCAACTCGCCTTCATAGCTTAAACCATAGCCGCATTTAATTTCCACTGCACCAGTTCCCATGTTCTTCATTTCTTCCAGCCGCTGCCACGCACTGTCGAATAATTCTTCTTCACTTGCCTGCATTACACTTTTTACGGTAGATAAAATGCCGCCACCGCGCTGAGCAATCTCTTCATAATTCATTCCTTTTGCTCTATCCACAAATTCATTCTCTCGCGAGCCTGCATACACCACATGTGTATGCGAATCGCACCAGCATGGCAAAACAAATTTCCCTGTTGCATCTATTACCTCATCCGCTCTTTCGGGAGCATCCTCATTCTTCCCGAATGATTTTATAAAGCCATTTTCAATCAACAGAAACGCATTTTCGATGGAAGGAAGAATTTTCATTTCAGTTCCGCTTACCATTTTTACCTTCGCATCGCGAATGCCTACCAATGATTTTATATTCTCAATCAGAATTGACTTCATGTAACAAGGTTAAGCATTTTTGTATTTCAATTTCTAATTTGTAATTCGTACTTAGTAATTTCAACTCATGGCAGGAAACAGTTTCGGAGAGATTTTTCGCATAACCACTTTTGGTGAAAGTCACGGCAAAGCTATTGGTGTAATCATTGATGGTTGCCCAGCGGGATTAGATGTTGATTTGAATTTTCTACAGCATGAATTAGATAGACGTAAACCAGGTCAATCGTCTATTACCACTCAGAGAAAAGAAAGCGATACTTTCGAAATTCTCTCCGGCATCTTCGAAGGGAAAACTCTTGGCTCTCCCATTGCTATCACCATTAAGAATGAAGACCAGAAGTCAGGCGACTACGAACATTTGAAAGAAGCTTACCGCCCTTCTCATGCTGATTTTACTTACGAAATGAAATACGGTATCCGCGACCACCGAGGCGGAGGGCGCTCAAGCGCTCGGGAAACGGCAGCGCGTGTTGTTGCGGGAGCTATTGCCAAACAATTATTGAAGAAAGAAGGGATTGAAATCAACGCGTATGTTTCGGGTGTAGGAACTATTCAGCTTGAAAAGAACTATCAGCAACTTGATTTATCAAAGACAGACTCTAATATTATTCGCTGTCCTGATGAAACAACTGCGAACAAAATGATTGAGTTGATTCAGGATACAAGGAAAAAAGGCGATACAGTTGGAGGAATTGTTTCATGCGTTATAAAGAATGCTCCCGTTGGTTTAGGCGATCCTGTGTTTGATAAGCTCCATGCAGACTTAGGTAAGGCAATGCTTTCTATCAATGCTGTTCACGGCTTTGAATACGGAAGCGGATTTGCAGGAACTAAACTTAACGGCTCTGAACACAACGATGTGTTTGAGACAAATGAAGCAGGAGAAATTATAACACAAACCAATAACTCTGGCGGCATACAAGGTGGCATCAGCAATGGGATGGATATTTATTTCAATGTGGCGTTTAAACCGGTGGCAACAATTATGCAACCGCAAACATCGGTTGATAAGGACGGAAACGAAGCAGAGGTAAAAGGCAAAGGACGACATGATCCTTGTGTAGTTCCTCGCGCTGTTCCTATTGTAGAAGCAATGGCTGCTTTAGTGATTGTTGACCACTTGCTGCGCGCAAAAGTTTCGAAGATTTAATTTAATTTCACTGAAAGTAATCTGCATGAAACATCTTAAATTATCAATAGCCGTTTGGAAGGAAGGAAAATACTTTGTGGCTCAATGTCTGAATGTAAATGTTTCAAGTTTTGGAACAACCAAAAAGGATGCGCTGAAAAACATAAATGAAGCACTTGACCTTTATTTTGATGACTCATCCATTTCTAAAGTAAATGAGTTTGCAAATCCGGAGATAATCACCCAAGATTTTCAGTATGCCTAAACTGTATTCTTCGAAAGAAATTGAAAAAGTTCTTTTAAAGAAAGGTTTCCGGCTTGTTTCTCAAAAGGGAAGTCATCAAAAATTTAGGAAAGACGGATCACCTACGCTTACTGTAATCCTTCCCGCAAATAAAAAGGAAATCCCATACGGAACCTTTAAATCAATCGTAGGTCAATCACAACTAAAAGAAGAAGATTTTTTAAAATAATTTTCCCTCTAATTGTAAAGCGATATGGCCTTTTTTAGAAATCTGTTGTCTCCTATCTTCACTACCTTCTCCCAATTCATCAAGGTAAAATTCAGAATCAGCAACTCGGTAGAAACAATTCCCATTACATAGTAATTGGCAATGCAAAAGATGATTGCGAGGATAAACAGATAGCCGTCAAATTTCTTTGTAAAGAAACCAACTATGAAACAGAGTTGCAATGCAACATTCACTAACAAAGCAATATGTGTAACCTGCGGTTGATAAATAAGATACTGCGCAATATGCGCTCTGAAAGTATCGGGATGCTGAAGCAGCAAATTAATCTGTTGAGATTTAAGAATGTTCGAAAGCTGGTCGGTATAAAATATAGAGCCTCTTAAAATCTTCCACAAAGCAGCCGAAGCCAAAACATACAGCCAGTAATATCTTGCAGCTTCCCACAAAAAATTAAAACGGGTTTCTTTTTTGCTCCAAAACGGAATTGAAATAAGGATAACTCCCACCAAGCCATGATAATGATGTGCAGCTGCAATATTGAAGGTGAGAAAATAGAAAGTTGTGATGATGGTAAATAGAATGGCATAAATTCTATCCATGGTTACTAGAAACAAAATTGGCAGCCCGTACCAGCACACATCAAATAATGCGGGAACTAAAGAGCCCGAAGTAAGAAACTGCGGAATACCTGAAAGAAGAAAGTATTTATAGATGATTTCATTCTCTTCAAAGATAAAAGGCGGCTGCGCCATTGCCGAAAGGATGGTAGCACTGATAAAGCGGTAGTAAAGAATGAGCAGCGCGAACCCGAAAACGAATCCTGCTTTCAATCTTAGTTCTTTCTCAAAAGTCTCACTTAAGTTCATACTTGTAGAGCAACTCCTTTTTTATAATGTGTGGACTTCCTTCTTTGTCATACGCGCAGGTAAGTTGGTAAACATCCATTGTATTTTTTTCTAAGCCGCGCATGTCTACACTGTAGCGAAAGAGCCATTCCTTAAAGCGATTTACTTTTTCCGCATTCGCCTCTGTAGAATTCATGAGAGGAACAGCATGAATAAGCGGAGAGGTAATTAGTTCTCGCTGAGAATCTTTCAGTTTAGAATAGTTTACTTGCTTGCCATCAATTACAAAGGAGTAAGTGGTATAAGTCTGTTGCGGCTCTTCGCGGAGCGAATACATGCCATAAAGCAGAAACGGAAACTCTTCGCAGCGCTTGGCAAAAAGAAAGGTGTTGCAATTGATAATACAATACAATGTTCCGGCAATAAAAACTGAAACGAGAGCAAACAGTTTTTTATCTGCATTAAACAAGCGATACAAATAAGTAGCTTTCAGTATCTCCATTATGACTTAAACAACCATCAGGTTGCAACCTCTTAGTTCTGAATTATCCATTCTGCCGAGTATTTCAAAACTTCCATTGCTGTTTATTTTGCCTAAATCACTTGTGGCTATGAATGCGCAAGAATACAGATTCGCAAGGTCAATCACGTTTACTGCACCGGTTTTATTTTCTTTCTCTAATCGAAGCGGGTCGTAAATGTCGCGGGTAATAATTTTCATCCAGGGAGGATAATTGAAAACTCCATCATCTTTAGAGTATGCTTGCGACAATAGTTCTGTCATTCCGTATTCTGAATGAATATCTTTTACGCCAAATGATTTGCATAGCTTTTGATGAACCTCTTCTCGCGTTAATTCCTGCCTTCTTCCCTTCATCCCTCCTGTTTCCATTACAATCAATTCAGGGAAACTGATTTTGAAATATTCTGCAAAGTCAAGCAAACCAAATGTAACACCTAGCAAAAGTGTTTTCTGTTTTCTTTCTTTAAGCGAAAGAAGCAATGCGTTTAGTTTTTCAAATTCATTGAGAAAGAAGCCGCTTTCTTTTTTCTGCGAAAGTTGAATCAGTTTATCTGCCATGTAAACCAGCGAAGAATTTCCGCGCTCAAGATAGGAGGGGAGGAGGGCAAGAATTACATATTCGTTTGGGTTGCCATAGAAGTGATGGAAGCCCCACTCAAAACTCTTTTCATACAAAGCTACATCTGCAACATGATGGCGCGAGGTAACAGTGCCTGCGGTGCCACTGCTTTCGAAGATTCGTTCAGCTTTTTTATCGGATACAATAACAACATGACTTTTAAAAAATTCTACGGGCAGAAAAGGAATATCGGAAAGAGATTTTACAGTAGCAGGACTCTTTGCAAGAGCAAAACAAAACTCACGATAGACTTCTACCTTATCAAACTGAAAGTTGAAAACTTCCAAAGCAACTTCTTCGAAAGTGGAATCGTTTACTGTAAAGATTTTATGGGCAAGTGAAGACAAGGCAGAAATATTTAAGCGGGTAAAATTGCAATAAACAATACAATTTTGAGTTTATTTGACACAATGAAAGTTCGCTTCATTTTCTTATTCTTTGCTATTGCTTCTATATCGGCTTGTGTGAAGGCACCAAGCTATCCCATTGAGCCGCAGATTGAGTTTGTGTCTGTAGCCACTACTAATTCCATCATTTATTTGAACGGAGGTGTTCCGGTTTATGTGCCCGATACTATTACTATCAGTTTTACAGATGGCGATGGCGATATATCGGTTTATGACAATCCCGCTGACTCTTTGTTATGTATTGACCCTTGTGCTTATGCCGATGGCGATACGAGTTGCATCAACATTGCCAGCAAGAATGTTTTTGTGGTGGATAGCCGCGACACTTGTATTGCTACTTACAACACTGCTTACATTGAGCCACAAGGAAAATTTGAAAGCATCAGCGGAGAGATAAAGATTCTGCACAAGATTTTTATGAAGAAATGCTTTGTTCCTGCTGTAACTTGCGCCCCGGAAACTGTTACGTTTAAAATTCGCATTAAAGACCGTGCAGGACATTTGAGCAACGAAATAGAAACCGTTCCTATTACTGTTGAAGTAAGAGACCTTTAGGTTCTGTAAGAATTTCGGTTCTTTACCCAGTTGCTTTTACTACTCATGCTTTTGATGTTTTTGCCTGTAAGCTTCTTCTCTTTTCTTTCATAAATAAACTCTGCAACGAGCGCAGCAATTTCCATTTCATCTTCGTTCTCAGATTTAAGAAATTCAGGTTTAAAATTCTTTCCTACAAAGTTGGTATCGAACTTACCGGAAACAAAATCGGGATGATTCAACACAAATTTGCCGAAGGAGAGTGTGTTCTTTACGCCTGTAATTTTATAATCGTCAATAGCGCGGAGAAGTCTTTCAATAGTTTCTGTACGGTCTTTACCATAGCCAACCAATTTCGCAAGCATGGGGTCGTAGTAGATAGGAATGTCCATTCCTTCTTCGTAGCCATCATCTACCCGCACTCCGGGACCTTCGGGTTTTTGATAGCGAACAAGCTTGCCAATATCGGGCAGAAAGTTGTTCATGGGGTCTTCGGCATACACGCGCAACTCAATGGCGTGTCCGCGCATTTGTAAATCTTCCTGTTTGAAGCTGAGCTTTTCTCCCCGGGCAATCTTTACCTGTTCTTTCACCAAATCAATTCCGGTTATCATTTCAGTAACCGGATGTTCCACCTGCAAGCGGGTATTCATCTCCAGAAAATAATAGTTGAGTTCTTCATCTACCAAAAACTCCACCGTACCTGCACCTATGTAAGCGCATGACTTACCTACTTTTACAGCAGCTTCACCAATTGACTTTCGTTTTTCGGGAGTGAGGCACGAACTCGGTGCTTCTTCCACCACCTTCTGATGTCTGCGCTGAATAGAACACTCGCGCTCAAAGAGATAAACAATGTTGCCGTAGTTATCGCCAAGTATCTGCACCTCAATATGTTTAGGCGAACCCACATAACGCTCTATGAATACACTGCCGTCACCAAATGCATTTTGCGCTTCGCTTTGTGCGCGCTGCATTTGTTCTTCTAATTCATCGGTAGAATTTACTATGCGCATTCCTTTGCCGCCTCCACCTGCGCTTGCCTTTATCAGAATAGGATAACCAATTGCCTCCGCAATTGATTTTGCTTCGCTTAAATCCGAAATTGCTCCTTCACTGCCGGGAACCATAGGTATATCAAACTTCTTTGCCGCTTCTTTAGCTGCGAGTTTACTTCCCATTATTTCAATAGCTTCGGGAGTAGGACCAATAAAGGTGATACCATTCTCCTCCACCAGTTTTGCGAACGTGGCATTCTCACTTAGAAAACCATAGCCGGGGTGAATGCCATCTACCCCCAATTGCTTTGCCACTTCTACTATTTTATCGCCCCGCAGATACGATTCTTTTGAGGGCGCAGGACCAATGCACACCGCTTCATCGGCATAGCGAACGTGGGGTGAATTTCTATCGGCTTCGGAATACACTGCCACGGTTTTAATACCCATTTCGCGAACACTTTTCATTACACGAAGGGCAATTTCACCGCGATTGGCAACAAGTATTTTTTTCATATAGGGAGTTGCAGGTGATAATACCAACAACGGCATTTGTTGAAAGGCAAACATGCGGAAAAATCAGGGAATTAGTGGTGGAAAGAGATTGAGCAATTAGTCAATGTGACGATTTGTCAATTAGCGATTTTAAATTTATTGAATTAGGTATTTAGATCTCGTAGAAAAAAATCAATACGCTGAAGCGATAATTACACAGATGAAAACCACGATTACACAGATAAAATCAGTGAAATCATTTTGTATTATCTGTGTAATCATTGCCGAAGGCATATTACGATACTTATCTACCTAATTCAATAAATTTATACAGTTTATACGTGCTAAAAGTTCACCACCACTTTGGCGTTTATCCTTCGGGAAGAAAGATAATTAGGCACGGCATACTGAGTGCTGTTGATGTCGCGCACCCATAAGTAAGAAACTGTATTGGTAATTCCGAAGATGTTGAACACTTCGAGCGAAAGCCAAACACCTTTTAATCCCTGATTGAATTTACTCTTCTGCTTTGCCCAAATAGGATTCCACAGTTGCCCGCTAAAGCCAATGTCAACTCTGCGGTAGGGGGGAAGGCGCAGCACATCTTTGTATTTCTCTCTTCCCGGAGGACCAAAAGGCAGCCCCGTTCCAAACACCATACTCAAATGCACTTTAATGAACTTAAACTTAGGAATGTAATCCTGAAAGAACATGGCAAAGTTTACGCG
>JBKJJB010000418.1:0-7306 GCA_046598235.1 Chitinophagales bacterium | reverse complement strand
GAATACCTACATGCTCACCCATTTCGAGGCACGATATTTTATTCCACTTTTGCCCTGATGGAATATCGCGATAGTCTTTGCGTAAAATACGAGCCGTATTGCTTACCCCGTGGTCGGCTATTTGTTGCGTTCCCCAATCATACCCATCTTGAGAAATGGTTACCCCTGTTCCATTGGTGCCATAATTTTTAGCGGCATAAGCAATTAATGTTCCCCAGCCACAGCCAATGTCCAAGTGCGTATCGCCTTTTTGCAAATCCAGTTTATTACAAACCATTTGCATTTTTCGGTCTTGCGCTACCTCGAGACTTTCATTTTTAGTATCCAGAAAAAATCCGCTGGTATAAACCATACGAGGTCCAAGATAGGCGGCAAAAAAATCGTTCCCACGGTCGTAATGTGCGCGCACAATTCGCTCATCCTGACTTTTGGAGTGTATCAAAACTTCAGGTATAAGGCGCGAAAAGAAAAAATTGAGATGATGAGGCGTTAAGGTGTATTCGAAATAGCTATTGCGCGCTTTCATAAATTCTTCAAAGTCGCCTTTAATGTCAACGTCACCATTCATAAAGTCTTCCACAAAATACCCGAAAGAAAATTTGTTGCCTGATTTGTAACGGTTGCGGGTTGCGGTTGTTTTGGGAACGATAAATTCTAATGCTGATACAGCCATAGTTTTTTGCTTTTTCTTAAATTTATAATGCTGCGAACATAAATTTTTTATCCATTAGCGATAATTCTAATTACTCTCATAACAAGTATTCAATGCCCGTTCGCAATATTATTATTTTCGTGTTGTTATAAAATTGAACATGCTAAAGTACAAAGCCGACCTGCGAACAGTTGTTTATTTTTTGGTAACTACCTCTCTGTTTTTTCTGCAATGGCGGTACGGTTTCAATTGGATTGTTTACATCATTTACCTGCACTTTGCTGTGGCGGTTTCTGTTATTACGCACAACCATAACCACCTTAACATTTGGACCAAAAAATGGCTGAACATTTTAACCGATTGGTGGTTGACTGTGTTCTATGGCATGCCCATTTTTGTTTGGATACCCACGCACAATCGCAATCACCATCGCTACAATAATAAAGAGCAAGATGTTACCCGCACCTACCGGCACACCGAAAACAATGATTTTGTTTCGCTCATTCAATACCCTTCTATAAGCGGCTATAACCAAATGAAAGAGGGCATTATTCCTTACATGAAAGAGTTGAAAGAAAAGAACTCGCAGCAATACCGCGAGAACCTTATGCAATTGGCTGTATTGATAATTTGGACAATCTTCTTTTTTATTTTGAGTTGGGAAAAAGCACTCCTTTATGTTTTAATACCTCAACAGGTATCGCAGTTAACGGTTATCGTTTTTAACTATGTGCAGCACGTGCATGCCGATGAAGAATCAGAATACGAACATTCTCGCAATTTTATGGGAGTCAACCTTTTTCTTTTCAATAACGGTTATCATACCGTTCATCATCAGCGTGCTTCTATGCATTGGAGCGAAACACCTGCCGCTCATGAGAAAATTGCTCATTTATTAAACCCTGAATTGATAGAATTAAGTTTTTGGGGTTATCTGTTTAGAACCTACGTAATTAGTGTTTTTATACCCCGTTACCGTTCGAGCTCTAAGCGGTTAGCACGAATAGCTAAGGAAAAAGTAAGCGAGACAGCTAGTATACGATTGCGGGATAGCTTTCATAATTCATAATTTATCGCGTAGTAATGTTGTAAGCCAACGGAGCAATTTCTCTCACTTTATTATCGGGTCCCAGCACTTTTATTTCTTCTACAAACACCGCATCGCCTTTCTTTATTCCCTTTAGCAAATCCTTTACTTTTTTGCTGAACAATGCTCCGGAGTTTTCCTCTTTGTAATAATCTATTCCCTTGCGAATACCTACTGTAAAACTCTGTACCCTCCACGGCAAATTGCCGTACACAAAGTCGTCCTGCTTGGGCACCACGCCTGTTCTGTCCTCTACATATCTTCCCGAAACAGTGCCTCCATACGACACACCATCTACTGTTGTCATAGGGTTAGGAATATTTTTTATGCGGAATTTTTGTTCGCCAACGGGCAATAACTTATTGCCAACGCGGGCACTTACTTTTACTTTTGTTACACCGGGCGTAGTTACATGCGCGTAGTAAGTGCCATCGGGATTTTTGAGCAGCGTTCCGTTGCCTTCAAACACAGCCACTACATCATTCTGCGCCACGCCCGGCACACTAATATCCACGGGGTTATCTAAACCCACATACAACACATTCATTTTTGTAGGCGACACCACCGCCACCTTTGGAGCTACCTGATATTCGCCTTCGAAAGGAAAAAATTTGTATTCGCCTGTGGCGTTACTTCTTACTCTTACTACACCGGTATATTTTTTATTGCCGGTAGCATTTCCTGCAAGAGCAATTTTTCCGAGTCCGCCATCTACATCTACCTTTATCGGATTCACTAAAGGCAGCACATCTGATTTAGAAACAAGTTCTGATAAATTTCCGTGCTCATCTCTTTTAACTGCCGAAGTAAATTGTCCGAGAAAAACTTCGGGGTTCTGGGTAGAACTGTAAGCAGCTACCATCACATCGGCTTTATATGATTCGCCTTGCAGAATAAAACTGCTGGTCGAGATAATTTTAGCCGCCAGTTTATCTACTTTCTCTGTTTCCTCATATACCGAGTTGTAAAGTTTCTCCACCACGTGTCCCTCTGCACTCAGCATATCGTTCTGATATTTGGAAAGCAATGTAACAGCTGCTACCACCGGTATATGGTCAAACTTGGTCACTTCCCATGGCTTGCCATTTTTTATATCGTTGGTCTGCAACGCAAATGATTGCTGTGCCACTTTTCTGTCCTGCTCAGTCAAAAGATTGAGCAATTCATTTCGTGTAGTTTCAATTTGTTGCTTCAGTTCTTTCCCTCTCTTTCCTTCGTTTGCAACAAACAATCGTGTAGGAATTTCAATATCATCATCGCGTTTAATCTTTCCTGTCTTATCATCAACCCCTCCGGCTTCTTCAATCATTTGCTTTTTATACTCTTCAAGTGCCGAAGTAAACTTCATCGAAAGCTCACGGGCTTTCTTCGCTTTGCCGTAAGCATCATCTACCCTTGCTGAGTCATGCTGAAACTGCGCGGTAAACTCCGAATAGAATCCTAAGTTCTTTGATTGAAGAGATGAATTGGAGCTGCCGATTCCGTCATTCACTGTTTTGAAAGCATCCAGCACTTCGCTGGAAACATTCAATGCAAGAATGGCAGTCAACACCAGATACAACATGTTAATCATCTTTTGCCTGGGAGATAATTGTGCGTTTGTCATAATGAAAGGTTTTTAGTCCGAAGGACACCTTCGGTGGATTAAACAATCATCATCGAAACGAAAACGCATTTCAAAAAATTGCGAAAAAAATAGGCGAAAATAATTTTTAGAAAATAAAGTTGAGGAGTAGAAATATTAGGAAAGGGAAATTCGTTTTAAAGAGATACTCGTTTCACAACTCGCAATTGCGAATAGGTATATAAACAAAAC
The DNA here is from genome assembly GCA_046598235.1 of Chitinophagales bacterium. Classification (GTDB taxonomy): domain Bacteria; phylum Bacteroidota; class Bacteroidia; order Chitinophagales; family LD1; genus Bog-950. Next base: position 3,751 of record JBKJJB010000418.1, on the reverse strand, counting down.
GTCCCGCATTTATGCAGGACGTATTGTTTTTGTATTTAAGTTCCCTTTTGTTTCATCCGGATTATTTCGGGAAGGGGATTTAAGGGTTTAATAGTTCCAAAGGTCATGTTCCATCTCAAACATTTTCTGTTTGATGTTGTCACTTTCAAGCAATCCGTCCATACCTGTTGCATACTCCTGAATATTTCTGTCGTGTACGTTGCTTTCTTTGTAGATAAAACTTTCGAAGAAACGTGCTTCAAACATATCTTCCCAACTCATTCTTACTGCATCGTTCTTTGGATTGAAAACTTCATACTTAGCAAGAATTGGTCTCAAGTCTGGGTAGTAAATCCAATACATGGTCATATCACCACGATAGTTACCGGAAGCATCATAGTCTTCCATTACCGGAGCAATACCTATGATTCGGCACATTTGTGTAGATGTTTCTTCATCAAAGAACCAATCTTCTTTCAATCTGTACTTAACTACTTTCATAGGGTCAAATTCCGTTTCCTGAACAACACTTTCTTCTTCTAAAGTAATAGGGTTAATTTGCATAACCGTATCTCTTCTCTCGCCCATTTTTTTCACATCTTCTACACTCAATACCTGCTTGAATTGATCTGCATTTAATGTGTTGTTATCATATACAGTCAATTCGCCATTCTTAGCGGCTGTGTGTACAATTTCCGAAAGTGGCTGTTGAGGATACTTGAAAGAAAGGTTCATTTTTTCGCGCACATCAATTACTCTCCAAATGCGCTTTGCCCAAAACACATCCGCTTCGCGGATATAATCATAAGGGATAACCTCTTTCTCTTTGGTAGTGGTTTTTACCCAAGCACCATCCAGAGGTTCTTGTGCCACCGCTCCTAATGATATGAGCAACGAAACAGCAAATAGAAATTTTCCTTTGTTCAGCATACTTCTTGTTTTAGATAATTGTAAATGCTATCTGACCTAATTTTCTTGGTTGCTTATCGGGACCTACTACTTTAATTTCATCAATGAAAATAATATCCTTTGGCTTAGCTCTATCTAAGAACCCTTTCATGTTGGCATTAAATACCGGACCTGATGCTTCCGCTTTAAATATTTCTCCTTTCGAAGAAAATACCATTTGGAAACTCTGCACATTGAAACGCGCATCAAAGTCGAAATCTTTTAATAATGCTACCACACCACTTTGCGATTTAATCGCTCCCGGTTGTGTGTTTCCACCAAACAACTTACCTCCTAACGAAGGTTGTGGATCAGGTATACGCTTAATACGGAATTCTTCCGAACCCATCGGTTGTACTTTGCCTTCTATCTTAGCAGAAACAGCAACCTGACATTTTCCAACACCTGTTACATTCGCAGTATAAGTTCCATCCGGATTTTTCTTTAAAGCACCTGCACCTTGTAAACTAGCAGAAATATCATTCTGTCCTACACCCGGAACCGAAATTTTCATTGGGTTATCTACTCCAATGTAAAGAACATTCATCTTTGTTGGAGAAACAACTACTGCTTTTGCAGCTACTTGATAACCTCCTTCAAACGGGTAGAAAGTAAACCCACCAGTAGGATTTTTTACACGAATAATCCCTGCATATTTTTTTTCTCCAACTCCGGATCCACCTTGCTCAAGCTTAGCCATTCCACCCTCAGCCTTCAACTTACTGCCTTCGCTATATCCAGCTGGAAGAGGGTTTGGAGAGTCTATCTTATCATAACTGCCATCAGGGTTTCTCTTGAAACCACCTAGACTACCTAAAAATACTTCCGGTTGTTGTGTTGAGTTAAATGCCGCCAAGAAAATATCAGCTTTATATGCCTGACCTTGCATAATATAACTTGAAGGAGCAATAATTTTTGCGGATAAATCAGTGAATTTAAAATCTGTCTCACCAATTTTCTTAATCAGATACTCAATAACAGCCCCCTCAGAACTGATAACGTCATTTTGAAATTTGGTTAGAATTGTAACTGCAGCAGTAACCGGTACGTGGTTAAAAGTTGTAAACTGCCAAGAGTTAACCCCTTTCCCAGCTCCCTTAGGATTTGGTGCATCTAAAGGAATTTTTGCCTTAAATCCTTCTTGATCCGGACCATCAATCAGTGCTATCATCTTAGCTCTTGCAGCCAAAATCTTCTTTTGTAAATCCTCGCCCCTCTGCACACCTTCTTTTGTCTTGCTTGATTCTTCTACAAACCATCTGGTAGCGTAGTCAATATTATCTCTTTCCTCAATTTCACCTTCCTCGTTATAATAATGTGCAAGACCAATGATAGTATCCTTGTATTCCTTTAGCAAAGAGTGTATTTCTGTTGAATACTCTTGTGCTAATATAGCCTTATCATAATACGGCTTTGCTTTATTAGCATCAGTGTCCATTTGTTTTTTGAATGCCTTATAAATTCCATCATTCTTTGAGTTCAAAGCTGTGTTAGATGTCATCAATCCTTCGTTTACTAAACGAAAGGCGTTTAATACTTCTGTTGATACGTTTAAGGCGAGAAGGGCTGTCAATACGAGATACATCATATTGATCATTTTCTGCCTTGGGGTTAATTTACCACCTGCCATTTTATATAGTCTTTAGGGTTAAACCATTTGAAAATTTCATCACTAAACAGCCTTCATTGCAGAAAGCATATTGCCATAAACTGCATTTAATGAAGTAAGATTCTTATTCAGCTGCGCCAAATTATCTTTGTATTTAGTTGCATCAGCTGCAGTTTCAGAAAGTGCCTGAGCCGCTTGATTTAAGTTTCCAAAGAATTTATTCATCGCTTTCAAGTGGTTGTTTGAATCTTGAAGTTCTAATTCATAAATAGAATTCAATGCTGATAAATTCTTAACCATGCTTTGAACTTGCTCGTGGTAAACCTTAGTGTGTTCAGCACCTGCACCAATTGAATTAACTGCTGTAGTAGCAGTAGCCGCTGCTTGAGCAAATGTGTTAATTTGACCAGCAGCATTTTTAGCATTCTTAGAAAAATCATTAGCTGCAACAGTGGCATCCGTGAGATCATTCAATTTACCAACACTCTCTCCAAGAGATGTAAAACCTTTTCCTAAACTATTAATCAAATCGGGTCCTACTTTCGCATCACTCAACATTTTATCTAGCTGTTGTGTAAGAGGCTTTTGTCCTTTAGTAATAGGTCCTTCAATTGCTAATTCAGGATATACTCTCTCCCATTCATACTCTGCATGCATAGCCGATTGTGGCTCAAATCCTGAAATAATGAAGATAATAACCTCTGTACTCATCCCGGCAATAAGCATGGCGTTAGCACCAGGCCAGTGCATAATCTTGAAAAGGGCTCCGGCAATTACCACCGCAGCTCCGAACGAATAGGCATAATTTAAATAAACTCTCGCTTTTTGTGTTGTTAATGGATGCGTTTTTGCTGCCATAGTTTTTGTTTTTAGGGTTTAGGGTTTAAGTATTTTAAATAAAAAAATAAGAGAATAAAAAAAATGATTCAGATATTTTGAGAATATTTCAGGCAACATTTTCTAGTTGTCCATTATATCTCTTCCAAGGAAAGTAGTGATACATCTGAAACCCACATAAGATTTAGCCGAATCGGCATATTCCCAGTGACGAGTACCCGTTTCGATATAGTAGCCTATATCTTTCCAAGAACCTCCTCTGATAACCTTGCGCTTCATTGCTTCTGGCTCAGATTTTTCAGCATCATATCTAATATCGGGATTAAGATCATGTATAAAAGAGTAAGAGTTCTCGTAGAATGCTGATGAAGTCCATTC
>JBKJJB010000189.1:0-3435 GCA_046598235.1 Chitinophagales bacterium | reverse complement strand
CGCTCTGGAATACAACCATGAAGAATGGAAACTGATTTGGTATAAAAACTTGAGATTTCCTGAAACATGGCTGAATGTAGATGAAGAAGATTTGCCGTAAAGCGAACTTGATTCTTGTGTTACAAATTAGAGAAGAAAATTATTTTTGATAAACACACATCTGTAAACCCTGCTCCCGTAACTATGAAAAAAATCTACCCACTGATTTTCATAACCGTTATTGTTATACAATTTTCATTTGCTCAAACTGCCCAGATAACAGGTACCATTCGCGATGCAGACACCAAAGACCAACTGAGTGGTGCTACGGTAAAATTTGATAAGTCGAAAGGAGCAATTAGTAGTGCATCCGGGCAATTTACATTGAGTATTCCTGTAGGGGAACATGAAATTACTGTTTCGTATGTGGGCTATAAGAATGATAAACGGACTGTAACTTTAAAGGAAGGTGAAAAATTGCAACTCGAAATTTTACTTCGCCCTTCCGTATTTCAAATGAACCAGGTGGTTACGGTTAGTCAATACAAAAAGAACTCTTCAAAAGAAACTGTGTCAACGGAGGTTATTAGCAAAGAGCAGATTAAAAATACAAATTCCAACGATCTTGGTGAAGCGGTTAGTAAAACATCCGGAGTGTTAATTCAAGACGGACAAATATCCATTCGGGGAGGCAGTTCGTTTTCGTATGGAGTAGGCACTCGAACCGCAGTATTAAGCGATGGACTTTCTTTAATGAGTGCCGACAGAGGAGAAGCACAAAGCAAGATGGTGCCACTGGAAAATGTGAAACAAGTAGAGGTTGTAAAAGGGGCATCGTCAGTAGTGTACGGTTCCAGTGCTTTAAACGGAGTAGTAAATGTTATCACTGAATGGCCAAAGGACAGTGAACCAAAAACTGAAGTTGAAACTAATGTTGGTGTGTATGATAATCCATCTGACTTGCGCAGAAAATGGTGGGGAACTGTACCTCCATTTTTTGGTTCAGTAAACGTGAACCATCAGCGCAGAATAAAAGATGTTCAGTTTGTTTGTGGGGGCAATATATTCTACGACAAAAGCTATTTGGAGAGAAATAATGGCTGGCGAATGAGGGCATTTTTTAAAACCCGCTATATACATCCTAAAATTACAGGACTTAGTTTAGGTATTAACGCGGAGGGTTTTCTTGAAAGAAACGAATTGTTTTTTATTTCCAGAGATTTGGATTCACTTGCTTTAGTTCCCGCACAGGCATCTGATGATAAGCATTTCAAGATATTGATAGATCCGCATCTTACTTACTATAATTCTAAGGGGCACAACTTTAAATCGAATCTTAGATACTTAAATATTACGCGGCAAGGAAATGGAGATGATCTCGATGCTGTTAGCCATGTTATTTTTATGGATAATCAGTATCAATATCACTATAAAAAAGATTTATTCGTAATTACCGCAGGTATTCCTTTTACAGTGGGTGTTTCACGCAGCAATTTGTATGAGGGGCTACATACCAACTTTAATGTTGCCCTCTATACACAAGCAGAACTTAACTACAAGATACTTTCACTTCAAGGGGGTATTCGCTACGAAGTTGCAGGCGTTGATTCACAAATTATTACCGGCAGACCGATATTTCGTTCGGGCATAAACATAGCGGCAACAAAATCTACTTTTATACGCGCTTCATGGGGGCAGGGATATAGAATTCCAACTATTGCCGAAAAATATTTGGCGCAACAATTTACCGGTGCGCTACTCATTGTTCCTAACGATACATTGAAAGAGGAAAGTGCCTGGAGTTTTGAGTTAGGTTTGCGACAGGGTTTTCAAATAAAAGATTGGAAGGCTTTTTTAGACTTTTCATTTTTTTGGCAGGAGTACAAAAACTATATCGAATATCAGTTAAGTGTACATCCCAACCAGTGGAGTAACGGCACCCCTATTTTTCCCGATTCACTGGAATTTCAATTTGGTCCACCTAATAGTGTAATAGGACTGAAACCGGTCAATATCGAAAATGCACGTATTGCAGGTTATGAAATTGGCGTAGGAACCAGCGGAAAAATCGGTCCGGTTGGTTTACAAATTTCGGGAGGATACTCCTATAATTTCCCTTCTAGAAAAGATAACGATACAGGAAGCAACCATTATACAACAGGAGAATTTTTGAGAGATGTCTTTAAGTTTAACGGAAAGCGCGTAGGACCTGAAGATACAGCACATCTTTTATACTACCGCATCCGTCATTTGGTGCGGGCAGATATCGAGCTGAGCTATTGGAAATGTTATGTGGGTGCTTCTTTTTACTATGGCAGTATTCCGGAGTTAATTCCCGGTTTTTTTCAAGCAGCAGCAAATTTAATTTTTAAGGACCCCGAAGCATTAAATAAATATGTTGCCCAACACTCTAAAGGTGATTTTTATGCAGATATTCGTGCCGGTATAAAAATAAACGACCGGTTTTCGATGGGGTTTATCGTAAAAAATATTGGCAACCGGTTTTATTCTCTTCGTCCCGGCAGACCCGAACCATTGAGAAACTTCACTATGCAATTCAGATATAATTTCTAAGGCTATAGACCTTAAGCTTTTTTACCAAAAATAGTTGTAGCTACAACTATTAGCTTAACCTCAAATTTTCACCTTTGCACCTTTAAATTTTGCCGATGTCAAAATTCACTTGGTTTATCCTGGCCTTATTAGTTTTCATTGCTGGAGTTATTCTCTACAATAAAGTTTTACATCCAAAAGATGTAACACCTAAAGGCCCTGCTGGCGGCCCTCCCAAAGAAATGGCGGTTACTGGATTCATCGTTCAGCCCAAAAACTTAGATAACAATATTCAGGCATCGGGAACTTTACTGGCGAATGAAGAAATAGAACTACATGCAGAGGTTGCAGGGAAAATTACTCAATTGAATTTGAACGAAGGAAGTGCTGTTAGCAAAGGAACATTACTTGTAAAACTATATGATGCCGATTTACAGGCCCAGTTGAAAAAGTTACAGGTTCAAAAAGAAACGGCAGACAAAACCAACCAACGTTTAAAACAACTTCTTGCTATCAACGGTATTGGTGCACAGGAATATGATAATGCCCTTATTCAACTCAATAATATTCTGGCAGATATAGAATTAGTAGGAACTCAAATTTCAAAAACAGAAATCCGCGCACCATTCAGTGGTATAATAGGATTGAAAAGTGTTAGCAATGGAGCTTATGTTTCTCCAACAACTTCTATCGCAACGTTGCAGCAGATTGACCCACTTAAAATTGATTTTACTGTGCCGGAGAAATATTTTTCCTCTATTAAAAAGAATGATGCAATCAAATTTACGGTAGATGGAAGCAATGAAACATTTATCGGAAAAGTATTTGCCATTGAGCCACGCATTGACGAAGCAACAAGAACTATTAAAGTCCGCGCACTCGTGCAAAATTCAAAAGCCAAAT
>JBKJJB010000184.1:0-6269 GCA_046598235.1 Chitinophagales bacterium | reverse complement strand
GACTATTTATAATGCAAACAATGAATGAGACTGTTTTAGAGGTAAAGAATGTTTCCAAGAGTTTTCATTTACGTGAAAACAAAACGGATAGTTTGAAAGAAACCTTTACAGATATTTTTTCATCCAATAAAAATTCCGGCAACGATTTTCATGCTTTGAATAATTTGTCTTTTGAATTACATCGCGGAGAATCGCTGGGCATTATTGGCAAAAACGGAGCAGGGAAATCAACGCTTTTGAAAATTCTGAGCGGTATCATGCAGCCCGATGAAGGAGAGATAAATTTTTATGGAAGGGAAGTTTCCATCCTTGATATAGGAGCAGGTTTTCATCCCGAACTGAGCGGCAGAGAGAATATTTATCTGTCAGCATCTTTGTATAATTTTTCGAGAAAGGAGATTGAAGAAAAATTTCAGGAGATAATAGATTTCAGCGGGGTAGAAAAATTTATTGACGAGCCGGTTAAGAACTACAGCTCTGGTATGTATTTGCGCCTGGCTTTTTCAATTATTACCTGTTTGGATGCAGATATATATTTGCTGGATGAAGTGATAAGCGTGGGCGATGCGAATTTTCAAATGAAATGCAAAACCAAAATTGAAGAGCTGATTTCAAGAGGCAAAACCCTTTTAATTGCTTCTCATAACTTAAACGAGATTGCGATACTTTGCAATAGAATCATTTTGCTGGAGAGCGGGAAAATTGTAGAAGCCGGAAACAGCGATGTGATTCAAAAATATATGACTTCTGCATTGCCGGAGTTTTTCTCGTTTGGGAGCAAAGAGTTTTATCATTTGAGAGAAATTAAAGAATCTGCCAATTCACTTAATCAATTAAACATTCTGAACTATGGTATAGCGGATTTTAAAACTACTTCCAATGGCATCAGTAATAAACACGCAATCAAAATTTTCCTTGATTTAGATTTGAAAGAGCAGACTTGTTTAGATATAAGATTGAAATTTTACGACAGCACCGGAGTCTTGGTGTTTGTGAGTAGCACCATGCAGAAAAATATTCCGCATGTAAATGCGCTTGGTAAATACAAGATTGAATTTACAGTTCCCGCCAACCTATTAAATCAACGAATGTATTCGGCTGATTTAACTTTCATTAGTAACGATACCAAAGCACTGCTTCATAAAGTTGAGAAATTTCTTACTCTTAAAGTAGGAAATGACAATGAACTTGATGAAGATGAACCGGAAGTAATTTTACCCGGAGTAATTAAGCCAAGTATTTTAACCACTATAAATAAATATCAATAATGGATTCTGCCGAACTTAAAAAGTATTCAAAAAACGTTTCAGATTTTTATGACCGTGTTCACGAGGTTTTGCAACCACATGATAATTCGTTACAATCTTTTCGGACTACCGATATTAAACATACCCACGAAGATTCTATCCGCGATTCATCTGTGCAGGAAGGAATGAAAATTTTAGATGCAGGTTGTGGATTGGGAGTTTTTGATTTTTACCTCGTTTCAAAAATGAACTGCGATGTAACTGCAGTTACTTTCAGCGAGTTGGAATTAGAGAAGGGAAAAAAATTACATGCAGGCAAACCCACAAAAGGGAAACTGACTTATCAGTTGGCAGACTTTCATTTTTTGAAAGATTACTTTCCTGAGAATACCTATGACATGATTATGTTTCTCGAATCGTTTGAACACGTTTACGATAAAGAGAAAGTATTGCGCGATTGTTATTCGTTACTTAAGCCAGGCGGCTCACTATTCATAAAGTATCATTTCATCCTATGGCTGAATGCAAAAGGAAGGGAAGAGAAATTTGCAGCATCCGTAAAGAGTGAAACTGACAGCATGAGAATATTTACTCACTATACCCTTCCTGATTTTTTAAAAATGACGTATGAAATTGGGTTTATGCCTTTGCTCGTAAAAATTCCAAGTATTCAATTTGATTACTACGAAGCAAGTATGGATAGCGTTGATAAATGCAACAAATTGATAGAAGGATTCAACTACCATGCTCCCGATTTTCAAGTAACACAGTGCTATAACGTATTGCTAAAAAAACTATAGTGGCTTGATTGCTTTTGCCTCATAGAAATCAAACACCCGTATCACGTCATTGGCATCATCACTTCCTAAATCTCCCATGCCTTGATATACTTTATACAAACTATAGCTATCGGTTTTGTAAAGCGGTTTACGGATAAACTGTACTTGGAACGGAGAGTTGTGAAGTATCTTTGAGAAACTATTTATATCATTAAACTCATCGGTGAGATTGGTAGCATAAAACTCATTTATTTTTACTCTGATTTTGTTGTAGAGCGGTTCATTCTCTTTTTTCAAATCATCAATCAGAAAAAAATCTTTCATGTATAAAATCCCTCCGGGCTTAAGCAGTTTGTAAACTGTATTAAGCATGTCAATCGGATTTTCAGCATAACAAAATGCCTCGGCAAAATAAGCCAGGTCGAAACTTTCAGGAGGAAACATTTCACCGGATTTATTGTAGTCGCCAAATATGAGATTGATGTTGCCAATTAGAGGAGCGGCAGCAATTTTTTCTTTTGCAATTTTATATTGCACTTCAGAAATAGTAATCGAAGTAATATCTACTTTAAGATGCGAAGCGTAATAAGTTGCAGGTCCGCAAATACCACAACCTGAATCCAAAATTTTCATTCCATCTTTCATTCCGGATTCACGCATTAAATACGCAAGCAAATCATCCAAATTTTCTGGGCGCGAAGCATTTAAAACTTCGCCCATTACCGGTCGCCACTTAGGGGTTTCTACATCGTAATGCTCAGCGATTCTTTTTAACCGTTTTCGCTTGCCAAAATAATTCAGAATACTTTTCACATTCAATAATTTATCGCCAATATAATAAATTGCGCCAGCGCAGCTTTTGCAGAAGCAATTGCTGCAATTACTCACATAGTATAATTATTGCTCATCAAATGTGTGGCATTGCCGGACAAGTAAAGTTTAATGGGAAAGTTTCAGCACAGAATTGCATGGCAATGGCGGATGCAATTCGCCATCGTGGCCCCGATGGTTCGGGTATTTATCTGAACGAGGCAAGTACGGTTGGACTGAGTCATCGCAGGCTTTCGTTTCTTGATTTAAGCGAAGCAGGCAAACAACCAATGACCAACGAAGATGGTTCGCTTTGGATTACATACAACGGAGAAATTTATAACTATGTAGAACTGCGCAAACAACTCGAACAAAGCGGTCACCAGTTTCATTCGCACACTGATACCGAAGTAATTCTTCATGGTTATGAAGAGTGGGGTTATGATGTGGTGAACCATTTGAAAGGAATGTTTGCTTTTGGAATTTGGGATGAAAAAAGGAAGCAGCTTTTTCTTGCTCGCGATAGATTCGGCATTAAGCCGCTCTATTATTATTATCAAAACGGAAATTTTATTTTTGCCTCTGAGATTAAGGCAATAAAAGCAAATACTGATGTGGCAACCAGTATAGATTTTACCTCCTTCGCTGATTATTTTGTTTATCGCTATGTGCCAAGCCCGAAAAGTATTTGGAAAGAAATTTCAAAACTTCCTCCCGCTAATTATTTGATTCTAGATGCTGCCGGCAATGTAACGACTCAAGAATATTGGAAAATTTCTTTTGCTGAGAAAATGATTTCTGACAAAGAAGCAATAGAAAAATTTGACGAGCTACTTTTAAATTCTGTTAGAACTCATGCGCGCAGCGATGTGCCGGTTGGTTCATTTTTGAGCGGAGGATATGATAGTTCTTCGATTGTATATTACATGAGTCGTTTCGGCTATGTGCCATCTACTTTTTCTATTGGCTTTGAAAATTGGGATGTGAGCGAACACTTGTATGCCGAAATGGTAGCGAAACAATATGGCACAAATCATCACTCGCTTATCCTCGAATCGCAATCTCTGGATATTCTTGATCATCTTTCATGGGTGTATGATGAACCCAACGGAGATATATCTATTATCCCTACTTTTTTGGTAAGTAAAGAAGCAAGCAAAAATGTAAAAGCCGTAATGAGCGGTGAAGGTGCCGATGAAATTCTTGTCGGCTATCAATGGCAGAAGGAATATGAATCACCTGAAAAATCATGGATAGATAAGTTGAGTAATTTATTTTCTACCCCAAAAAATTCTCATCTACTGAATTACTATGCAAATGCTATGGCAATGGGCAGGTTTGATGCTGATGAGCTAAAAAATATGTTGCATCCTGATTTGCACCAAAACATAAACAGTAATCCAGAATGGTTTTATAGTTCAAATTATGATTCTTCGCTTCCTGATTTGAAGGCAATTCAAAAATTGGATATAAAACATTTTATGGGAGAACAAGTGCTGGCAAAAGTAGATCGCGCCAGTATGGCAAACTCGCTTGAAGTAAGAGTTCCTTTTCTTGACCATGAAATTTGCGAGTTTGTGCTTCAATTAAATTCAAATGTTTACTACAGGAAAAACGAAACAAAACATTTGCTGTATCAAAATATTAAGAATCATTTTCCGAATGAAATTCTTCACCGCAAAAAGCAAGGTTTTGTTGGTCCCGATAAGTATTATATGAATATGGCTTGGTATGAATCAAGATTGAGCAACAGTAAATTGGTGAAAGATAAAATCGTGAATGAAAAGTATGTGAGCGAGTTACTTACTAATAAAGATCACTGGCGGCTTTGGAAGTTAGCAGTAATGGAATCGTGGTATGTAAGATGGAGTTAGTGTTTCAGCAATTCAATTATTTTTAGGGCGATGCGGAAAGTTTTAATCACAGGTTTTGGGGGATTTATTGGTTATAGTTTAGTGCAGCGATTAAAAAGGCAATTTGAAATAACTGCACTTGATAATTTCTCGGAGCTTTCTAATTATTCTATCAAACTGGCGCGGGCGAATCAACTTGGCATTTCCGATTTTGATTCTTTCAAAGCAAAAGCAGTTTTTCAATCGGAACAAGCCACCTTTCATTATGCCGATTTGTGCAACATTGAACAGCTCGAAAGTATTTTTTCTTCTACACAGTTTGATTTCGTTATTCATCTTGCCGCTTTAGCCGGAGTGCGTCAGTCATTATTGAACCCACAGGTTTATATTGATTCCAATGTAAAAGGGTTTGTCAATTTGATGGAGTGTGCTAAAAAATTTGGAGTTAAGAATATCATTTACGCATCCAGTTCTTCGGTGTATGGATTGAATGATGAAACTCCCTACGCAGAAAATCAACGAACAGATTCTCCGATTTCTATTTATGCGGCTAGCAAAAAAGCAAATGAACTTCTTGCAAATGTTTATTCGCACTTGTATGGAATAAATTTGATAGGGCTGAGATTTTTTACCGTTTATGGACCTTGGACAAGACCCGATATGGCAGCTTATATTTTTATGAATGCTATTAAGAATAATAAGCCTATTGATTTATTCAATGAAGGAAAAATGATTCGTGATTTTACTTTTGTTGAAGATGTGACTAAGTCAATTTCCTTGGTGATTGATAAAATGCTAGAGGAGAAACCAGCACAGAACAAAATTTTTAATATCGGAAACCACAATCCGATTTTAACTATTGAGTTTCTTGAACATATTGAAAAGGCAATGGGTAAAAAAGCAGTTATAAATTTTAAGCCAATGCAACCGGGTGATGTACTGGCAACAAATGCGTTGTGCGAACAACTTTACAACTACATAGGATTTAAGCCCGAGACTGCTGTTGAAGAGGGGGTTCGTGAAATGGTAGAGTGGTTCAACCGATTTGAAAAGATTTAAAAAATATTCTCATTCTGCTCAGGGAAATATTTTTATGGTTCATACTTTTGTGTTCTTGCGTATTCATGCAGATGTTAGCTGGATGTACAAATGCCGGTTCAAAAAAAATAGTATTTAAAGAAAATATCCATGACAGCATTACATTATTTCAATTGGCAGAAACTTCAAAGTATTCTGCTTTTGAGATAAATATTGCTACCCCTAACATTTCGCCAGTTCAATTTTATCTTACTCCAAGTTCAATTGATTTTGGAAATTACCAAAGTCTTATTGTAGGAATTATTAAACCTGAAATGACAGAGAAAGAGAAAGCTCTGCGGTTATGGAGTTTTACTTCCAAATGGAGTAAAATGGGAATTCCCCCTTCTCGCAATAGGGAGCCGAGCGACCCACTCAAGCTTTTCAACTCAATCGAATTTGCACTTTGCGGTGGTATAAATTCGGCTTTAGCGAATCTTTATTCGCTGGCAGGATTGCGTTCAAGAGTTTATCACTTGAGCGGACATGTAGTGTCGGAAGTG
>JBKJJB010000196.1:0-5872 GCA_046598235.1 Chitinophagales bacterium | reverse complement strand
TCCCAACAATCCGCCTTTTACCTTGCTGCCAAATAGTACAACAGGCAACGAAGAGCCGTGGTCGGTTCCCAAACTGGCATTTGATTTTATTCTTCTACCGAATTCCGAGAAAGTCATACCGATTACTCTGTCCTGCTGCCCCATTAACGTAATATCATCCTGAAAGGCAGTGATAGCATCGGAAAGTTTTTGAAGTAAATCAGCATGTTCGCCTGTTTGCGTTCCGCCTGTATTGTCCACCTGATTGTTATGCGTATCGAAGCCGCCAAGGTTAACCATATATATGCGCGTCTGTAAGCCACCGCCAATCAACTGGGCGACAATCTTTAGCTGGTCGGCCAGAGAATTAGTTCCCGCAGCAGGATATAAGGAAGAAACATTAGCCTGTGCGAGGGCTGCACTTTTTATAACGGACGAATACTGTTGTGTCTGCAGCGATGTTTCGCGTATAAACGTAAGTTCATGTCCCGCAGGTGTATTCGGAGCAGGGTCATAATTACCCGACACTAACTGATAAAAGTTAGATGAACTGGTAATAGCAATTCCCATATTCACTGTAGGTCCCTGCAAGGCAGTAGAAACTACATTCCCTATTTGCAATGCCAGAGGATGAGGATCAGTGGCGTTTGGATAGCCGGCAGGATAGCCGGGATATTCCTGGTCAAGGAATCTTCCCACCCATCCGGAGGTGAGCGTTTGTGTAGAATCAGAAGCGGTAAGCCAGATATCAGTAGCGCGGAAGTGCGAAAAATTAGGATTAGGATAACTGACTCCCTGCACAATAGCTACCTGCTGATTGTTGTAAAGGTTTTTCACTCCCGTCATGGAGGGATGCAAACCTGTGACCGTAGTTCCGTTTAAAGGAAGAACAAGATTTTGAGGAATAAGAATGTTTGAGCGGGCATTGGAAAGATTAGCATACTGGTCGAGGGGGATAACGGTATTAAGACCGTCATTACCACCGTTTAGCTGAATAAGTACCAGCACTCTATCGGTTTGAGTAGCTGCCCGGAGCAAATCTTCAAACACACTTCCTTTCCCGAATGCCTTCATCGAAAATCCGTTGAGCAGAAAAGGAATGGAAGCCACCGGCATGGCACGCTTGATAAATGTTTTTCTTTTCATAGTTCAGATTTTTATTTCTGGATTAGGCGTTTAAATCTAATGTTCAAAAAACGGCCACTAATTTCACGAATTATCATTGAAAAGATGTCATTGGTAGAGCTAATTCGTGTAATTAGTGGCTTAGGTTTCATATATTTTTTATGCGTTTAATCTTGTTTATTTATATCAACTGATATTCTGCTAATTGCAACATGTAGGTGTACATGGAGCGAAGACGCGACTCAACAATAGCCACAAACGATGCGTTAGTGGGTGCTGAAACATAATCGTCCCATGCATCGGACCAATAGTAATCCTGCGCCTGACCCGACAAGAGAATGCTTTTAAGAAAATTTGTTTGAGTAGCTCCAATATCGTTCGGGCTGAGCAATGCAGCACTGTCGGCAATTAGTTGGTTAGGGTCGCTGGGGTTCGAAAACTGCGCAGCAAAAGCAATCAAATCAATCTTGAGGTAAACACCATTTACAATCCGCACGCCATTCAGGGAGGAGAGGGCATCGGTATATTCATTGCGGGAAGGAAGCGTGTCGCTGTTAATCCATTGCTCGTGGAACTGAGGTTCCTGATAATAAGCGGTCCACCCCGCCACACTCGGAGGGTCGCCTATTTCCATTGTAAGCGAAAGCATGGCAGTGACAACTACATTCCAGCCGTTATACTGATTGGCGAGGTTGGAAGAATCGGGGAATACAATATTGAACTGCCTGCAAACTCCAACGAGCAGGTCTGCCGGATTTTTAATATGACAACCCATATTCAGCGTATCGAAGAAATGTTCACTGGTGAGCAATGCTTCCAAAGCAGGAACTATATCGTAATTGTTCTGAACAATAAGATCTGCCATAGGAGCTATAATGTCGGTTTCCACTTGAGCATCTATCACATAGTAAACAAACCACAGGTAAAGTTTGCGCGAGATATATTTCGCCACTTCGTTCTGCTGGAATATCATATCCATCATCTGGTCAGTTTCCAATGCACCGTTTGCACCGCTTTGTCCTGTGATAACTGTGTTATTGTAAAAAGCGGAGAATTGTTTGTTGTTGATATCGTGCCGAGTAGAATCAAAATAGGAGGTGATGTTTACCTTGTCATCTCTCCAGCCGGTGAGTACTTTGGCTGCTGCCTGTACATCGTCTTCGGTGTAAAGAGAATTGGGTCCTTTGCCCACTGTAAATAGTTCCTGTAATTCTCTTCCGTAGTTTTCGTTAGGTGCGTTTTTGGTATTTGTATTTCCGTTGAGGTAAACTAACATGGCCGGGTCGGTGGTAACTAAGCGCGTAAGTGTTTTAAAATTGCCAAGTGCATTGGCGCGGAGGAGTGCATTGTGTTTATAGGCAAAACGTGAATCCTGATAGATGGTAGTTTGTGTAGCGAAATGATTATGCCAGAAGAGTGTCATCTTTTCGGTGAGATTACGCTCCTGATTTATGAGTAAACCAGCCCACCATGCTTTAAAACTTTTTCTTCTTCTTCCGTTGGCAGTTACAGTGTTTGCATTGTTAGGGGCGTTTACCCAGGTTTGTCCAAAGGGGATGTCGGCATCGGTAAAGTTTCCATCGTTGTATGAATTTACAGGCGGGAGAGGAGTTGCAGAAGGGGTGAGAAGCTCTGCCATTACCTGCGCGAGCGACCTGCCGGCAAAATGGTTGAGGTCTGCTTTAGTTACTCCGAAAAGAGTTCTTCGCAACAAGTGCGATAATTCAGTAGTGCCAAAAGTGCCACTGTATGGATTGAGGGTGGTGGTGGCGCGGCTGTCGAAGTGCGGAATCTGTGTATTGGCAAACTCATTGGGTGGGGCTGCTTTACTTTCGTCTTCGTTTCCTGATTTTTTTGTGATGTTACCAAAAACAGCACCTATAAATTCTGAGCGTTTAATTTCTTCCATAAGACAGGATTTAGGAAAAGTATTTTTTAACTGACTGCAAAGTACAAAGAAAGTTTAATCAAGTTGCCTGAATCTTTCAACCATGCTTTTACTGTTTAAGATTAAAATGTAAACTTGCGCCCGAAAACAAATGATTGTTCTTTAAAAAATCGGAGCGATGTTAGGCAGAAGAAATCTGAGAATAAAAGTGATGCAAACCCTGTATGGTTGGGAAATGGACCGTGATGTTCCCCTCACCAGACTCGAAACTCATTTGCAGCAGCAGATTCAGAAGTCAGTATCGCTTTATCTCACCAACATACTTTATCTTGTTGAAGTTTGCCAATACTCTATGGTTGATAAAGCAAGGCGTTTAGCCAAGTATATTCAAACAGAAGAAGATGGAAAAGCGAGTACTACTATAGCTGCCAACTCAATCGTTACCTTTTTGTTGAACGATGAACAGTTTAATTCCTTTGTAAAAAAGGAAGGAATAAGAAACTATGTAAATGCGGATACTGTAAAGAAACTGTTTCTGGAACTTTCGGCAAAACAGAAATATAAGGAATACAGCGTTCTCGAATCTCCTTCGGCAGAACAGGACAAGGAAATAATCGGCTACATTTTTAAAAAAGTATTTTCCTCGGTAAAAGACTTCGAACATCATCTTGAAGAACTCTTTATTAATTACGATGACGATAATGCTTTGATACTTCACATTTTGGGGAAGTATGTGGAAGCGTTTAATAAGGATGTAAAGAACAACTTTTTTCAAGCTATGGATGTATGGGAAGAAGAGAAGAAGTTTGCCCTCAACTTGCTTATAAAAACTATTCAGTATAACGAAGAGTTATCGGCTTACATAGAGCCAAGCCTGAAAAACTGGGAGATGGACCGCGTGGCAGTGCTTGATTTAATACTGATGAAGATGGCGGTGTGTGAATTGAAATATTTCCCTACCATACCCGTCAAAGTAACCATCAACGAATACATTGACATTTCGAAACTATACAGCACTCCAAAGAGCAAAGATTTTGTAAATGGAGTATTGGATAGAATTAAAAATCAAATGAAGGATAACAACGAGATTAAGAAACACGGAAGAGGTTTGATGGAGTGATGCCTGCATAATTTTTCTAAACAGATTTCAATAATTTGCAAATTCATGTAGGTTTGCGTCATTATGAAAAAAGTCATTCTCTTAGCTGTAACATTTGCGTTGGTTCTTGGAATTTTCTCTTGTCGCAAAAAGGGAGAAACTCCCGCTGGTGCAAAGTTGGATGCTGAATTACTTAAAGACACTACCATTATAGAATTTCTTGATACTACCACCTTCACTTTTGATACCATCAATGAAGGCGATAAGGTGGAACACACTTTTAAAATTAAGAACGCAGGAAATAAAAACCTATTGATTGCACATGCCTTTGGTTCATGCGGTTGCACTGTTCCTGAATACCCCAAAGAACCGGTTAAACCTGGGGACGTAGCAAGTATTCATGTTACTTTTAATTCAGCCGGTAAGCCGAATGAGCAAATGAAATCGGTTACACTGGTTTGCAATACCATTAAGCGAAATGAGATGGTGTATTTGAAAGGATTTGTAAGGGCAAAGAATTAATCACATAGAAAAATAGAAAGAAATGGATCCTATAATTATTGTTTTTTACGGTGCGCTATTAGTAGTTATCTGGTTGTTTTTCATTCGTCCGCAAACGAAGAAGGCGAAGGAGCAAGCCGCTTTTGTAACTCAAATTGAAAAAGGCGCTAAGGTGGTTACTACCGGTGGCATTCACGGTAAGATTATAAAAGTAGAAGAGAACGGCTCGGTGCTTTTGGAAATAGATAACAATGTAAAAGTGCGTATCGAAAAGGTGGGTATATCTATGGAAATGACCAAGGTGGCTTATGGTGCTGAGGTTGAAAAGAAGACCGACACTGCCGAAGCAAAAAAGTAATTTGAAATAAAGTTCCACATAAACGGCACTAAGAATAATATATCTTAGTGCCGTTTCGTTTTAGTTACATGAAACGGAGGAACCCGCAAAACCATCGCGTGCTTAAAGTAGGAATAACAGGGGGAATAGGCAGTGGCAAAACTACCGCTTGCAAAATGTTCGAGGAACTGGGCATACCTGTTTACTATGCCGATGAGCGGGGCAAATACCTCATGCAGCACGAACACCACCTGATTGATGAGATAAAGAAACTATTCGGTGCCGAAGTGTATGAAGGCGGCACACTCAACCGCAAGTTGATTTCAGAAAAAGTATTTCACGATAAGCCGAAGTTAGAGTTGCTTAACTCACTGGTTCATCCTGCGGTGTTTCACGATATGGAATGTTGGCTGCTGGACCGCGAAGAAGAGAAACACCCCTATGCTTTAAAAGAAGCTGCTTTGTTGGTTGAAACGGGCTCGGCAAAAAACCTCGATAAACTGATTGTAGTATCTGCTCCCCTCAACACAAGAATTAAAAGAGTAAAAGAGCGTGACGCCATAGAGATTGAAGAGATAATGGCGCGCGTGCGTAATCAACTTCCCGAAGAAGAAAAAGTGGCATTGGCAGATTTCGTAATTAAAAACGATAACGGGCTGGAGAATTTAAAGAATCAGGTAGTAAAAATTCATCAGCAACTTGTAGACTTGCACTCGAAAGAAACTAAATGAATAAACCTTTACGTATTGGTATTTTAGGCGGGGGTCAATTAGGCAGAATGCTTTTGCAGGCGGCTGCGAAATACGAAGTGGAAACCTTTGTGCTCGAATCCGGTAAGAACCCTCCTGCCGCTTCGCTCTGCAATCATTTTATTGAAGGAGATATTAAAGACTTCGATACCGTTTATAAATTCGGCAAGCAGGTAGATGTGCTTACCATTGAA
>JBKJJB010000035.1:0-9765 GCA_046598235.1 Chitinophagales bacterium | reverse complement strand
CGAAATTCTTTCGGAAAATAAGTAAGGTGATAAACACCTACTTGGCAACCTGCCGGTTGACCTTTCGCCAAACAATCATCTAAAAACCGCTGCGCTTTTTCTTTACTGCTAAAAGTTTTGCGTTCAATCTTTACACCGAGTGCGCTGCAAGTGCGGGTAAAAATTTGCCCGGGCATTGTGCGAAAAGAAATTGCCGGACCGCCACTAATTTTTAGAAAAGGAATATGGATGTAAAAAATTCCTGCTCCAATACCGAAAGCTAATGGTTCGGTTATTTGATGAATACCTGAATGCTTCAGCAAATTGGTAGTAACTCCATTTTCGCAATGTGCTGCCTGAATATGTTGAAAGTCTAATTGCATAGTTGTTGCCACGATTGCACGAATAAATACAAATCATTTTTTTTGCCACCATTCGTGTATTCGTGGCAAGTTTATTTTTTGCTTTCTATTTCACACTTTTCAATTCGTCTACGCTTACATCAAACACCTCTGCATATTTTTGTAATTTCTTATCCGATAGATTTTTGAAAACATCGGGTTTTAGATGACGTTTAACTGTCCATTGCCAGAAGCCGGTGTATGCGGCAACAATCGGCAGGTCCATCATGTTTAGTTCCATGAAAAATAGTATGGGGCTTGCGTCACCATTTTTTACTTTCTCGCGGGCGTTGGCTGTCCGCACTTGTGCTTCTTCCCAAGTAATGCCGAGCGCATCTGCTTTTACCTGCCAGCCGCGACTTAGAGCAGTGGTGTATTCCCCCTTTTCATCCACGGCATAACAAACCTCTTTGGTAAACTTATCAAGCGGACTTGGGTCTTGAGGAATTTCGCTTTGTTTCATATCGAAATACAATTTTGCTTCGCAATGATTACGCAGATAAAGACAAAAGATAAATACGTTTCGATAAAATAATGCAAACGACCCAAAGAGATATTCCTGCTTGTATTATCTGTGAAATCGGTGGCTGTTATCGGTGTAATCATCGCCAGCGTAATTATACTACTGTTAGCATAGCATACACATATGCAAAGCGCGCACTTTCGGGAACCATGAGCAACAGCTTTTGTCCCTTTTGCAGTTTACCTTTGCTCAATAATTCATCAATCATTAAATAAATGGAACCTGCACCTACGTTTCCAACTTCGGTCAAATTGCTGAACCACTTTTCGTGTGGTATTCCAATCTGTTTCTCTTCCAATTTTGCGGCAATCTTCTTTCTAAAGAATTCACTTGAAATATGCGGGAGGAAAAAATCAAGTTCAGCGGTATTGAGATTATGTTTGTCAATAATTCCTTTCAGAGTTTGATAACCCAAATCTATAATGTGCTCATCTAACAAACGCACATCCTGCTTCATGGCAAAAACAGATTTACCGGTAATTTCTTCTGGAGAAAATTCCATGTAGCTCTTCAAAGAACCATCAGGTAGTTTCTCGCTGCCCTGATACATACAGGTTTCTACCAAATGCGCATACGATGAACTTTCCATCCACTCAATACGCAATGAAACACCTTCTTCGTTTTTCTTATCCGAAACTAAAAACGCTCCTGCACCATCACTCAACATCCATCGCAAAAAATCTTTTTCAAAAGCAAGGTTTGGATTTTCTTCAAGTGCAAGTAATTGTTTTGCTTCCTCTTCAAAGGTTGACGCACACATTAATTTCGATGTTCTTTCAGAACCCGCAGTTACTGCTTTTTGCACTTCACCGGCTTTAATAGAGAGGTAAGCATACTTCAACGCCTGCATACCCGCGCAACAATTGCCTGATGGAGTTAATACTTCAATTGCACCGGTTTCCGGTAACCATCCATGCACCATTACTCCATGCGAAGGCATCACCTGATCGGGCGATGAAGTTCCGCAAGTAAGTAGTTGAATCGTTTTTAATTCTTCGGGATTTTTTTTGAAAAGTTCGCGCACGGCTAAGGAAACCATCTGCGCGTTTGTGTGCGTTGTCTTACCACCTTTTTCCAAAGCATAAAACCTGCGTTTAATGCCGTTGTTGCGCAACACAATACTTCTGGAACGTGAAGGTTTACCATTCACCAATCCCAAGTAATTCTCTATTTCATCGTTTGAAACAGGATTATTTGGAAAAAAATGTGCTGTGCGATTTATGTAAACTTCCTTCAAAGACATGTTGATTCGTTACTTCAATACTAAAATGGTAGTGCTTTAAAAAACGCGCAAAAATAACAATTAGCTAATATGGAGAGATATTAAAAGAAGACTCAATTTTCGCTATCCAACTATCGTATGCATCATCACTTTGCAAATCCAATTTGATTTTAATGGAATAGTTAAACGCAAGAGTTTGCTCTACCGTTTTATTGCACCAAACTTTGCAGGCAAGTTCAGTATCGGTAGAAATATATTTCGCAGCATCTCGACTAACCAAAGCCATTACAGCACCGGTGGCTAATTGTGTTTTGTATGAATCTGCTTTTGAAAAAATTTCTTGCAACCCTTCTTCGCTACATCCACCCACATAAGAAATGGCAATTCCCAATCCGCGCCACAAATCTTTGTGTCTTTCTGCTGCAAAACGTTCAATCATGGTTTTTGCATCGTCAAAATTTCCTTTGTTTAAATACCAGATGCTTCTTCCCAAACCCTGATCAAGTGCAGCAGAAGCAACAGTATCTTCAACTTGAAGTTTTAGATGATTGATGATGCTTCTTCTCCTTCTGAATATTCCTTCGTAATATCCATAGCCATCTAAAACACGGTAACGCAGCATTGGGTTTAGTTTGGGCAAACAAGGCACGGGGTTTTTTAACGACTGCGCAAATGCCCACCCCAAACCAACATGTACTTGAGTAGCGTGAGCAGATGCCGCTTCATTTAAAAATTGAAACCAATTCGTGAGTTGCTCGCCCTGCTTTAAATCTTCTAAAGCAATACTCATGGAAGCAGATTCATACGCAATGGAACGGAATTCAATATCGGTGGATTCTAACTCAGCAATATGTTGTTTCCAATCCGGTGATTCAAAAAAAATATCCTGAACATACAGAAATGTATTCTGTATGGCATCCATTTTACCTTGAACAGAAATTTCTGCACTCATGATTTACGCCATCTCCTTCTCTCCATAAAACCATAGCACATCCACATCCTTAATTATTTTTTCATCGCGAGGAATGTTGAGTGCTTCATGGCTATCAGGCATAGGGTTTTCTAAACTCATGGTGTAGGGATTCACGGCCATATCTAACGAAGTGCCTTTGGCATGGTTGCTTACTCTGCGGAAAATTTCTGCTGCTACTTTTTCAAGTATGGCCATGTTGTCTGCCACTTTGTCGAGTAGTTTATCGCCATGTTGCTGTGTAATGTTGGTTTGAAAATCGAGCATGTAGCTCAGGTCAATCGGGTCAACAAATTTGCGCTCAAAAATTTCGGTGTCGTACTTCTGCCAGTCCATAAACAGTTTTTGCATTTGCTCATGAAGCTTGCGAAACTTTTGTCCGAGGGCATTTTCGCTGGTAAAAAGATTTTTGAGCATGCGCAAATCGGTAAAAGCATTATTGGTGAAGAGTAAGGCAGGCACCGCCCAATAGATAGCCCAGTCCCATAAAATTTTTGTGCTCATTACCTGCGCATTGCCCATCAGCAAATATTTATCCTGATAAATAGGAATCCAGCTTTCTACTAAACCAAGGTGTGTTTGCTCGTAAATTTCTGCACGGAACTGTACATCTTCTCCGCCCAACTCGCGCAAAATTAGATCGCTGAGCCAGGTATTGTTCATGGCAATAAAATCAGAACCCGGTGAGTAGAATGGGTCAAGGAAGGCACCCGACTCTCCGGTTACGCCCCAGCGCATGCCGCCATCGTACAATCGCCCGCTGTTATGCGCAAAGTGCTTCAGGATTTTGAAATCCATTTTGTTTGGTGTTTCCGGCTCCAGCATTTTGTAGCAAAGCGGCTCGTTTACCTTCAACCACTCCAACGATTTTTCGTAGGTATCAAACGTTTCGAACGGATGCACTGCCGGATCGGCAACAATACCTATGCTGGTATTTTTGGTTCCTAACGGAATGACCCAAACCCAATATCCTTTATCTAAAAAGTGAACGGTGCTCAAGTAGCGCAACTTCACTTCCGGATAATTTTTCCACTCTTCATTATCACTCCAATCAGTAATGTCAATTACACCGCGCAATCTCCACCACACTGCATTTACGTGGTGCTCCATTGGTTTTTCGAAACCAAACTTGCGTTTAAGAAAACTGTGTCGGCTGGTAGCATCTGCCACCCAACGGCAAGTTGCTTTTACTTCTTCGCCCTGGTGTTTGTAGGTAACGGTGCTTTGGTCTTTACCAAACTCTACATCTTTTACAAAAGCATCTAACAGAAACTCGGTGCCGTATTCTTGTGTACGTGCAGCTAAGTGGTTTTCGAAAGTTCCTCTGTCTAGTTGATGGCTGGGTGTATAAAGCCATTTGCGCGGACCAAGTTCTACGCGCGATTCAATTACTTCTTTTGTATGCGATTTGAAAAAGAAACGCAACCCGTATTTCGGTAGTTCGTGTTTTTCGAGATATTCTTTCTCACCGATAATTTCGCGGTAGTAATAGCTTGCTAACTCAACGGTTGACTCACCAACTTTATGCGCTGCTTTTGGTGCGTTCTCTTTTCTGCGTTCCAGAACAAGAATGCTGATATCGGGTTTCTTTCTTTTTAGTTGAATAGAAAGTGTAAGGCCTGCAAGGCCGCCACCGAGAATGATTACATCGTAATGTTTCATAGCTTGAATTTAAACTCCTGAATAGTATTTAATTTTTTGTTGAATGCTTTTGCGAAAAAAAGGGCGAAAGAAAACTGCGTTTACCGTAAGCACAATGGGCGCAATGATAAACAAGGCAAACAACAAGTAGTATTGAAAAATGGTAATCCAGAGTTTGCGGTTTTTGCGCTTGATGATAAGGTTTGCCCAAATAGAAAACAGCTTAGGTGCACGTTCCTCAATAAACATTAAGTTGGGTTTTACTTCCACCGCGTTTTGATTTAAGAGTACTTGTTGCATGCCTTCGAAATTTCCTTTCTGCAAATATTCTGAAACTGTTTTTCCGAAAACAGCGGACTGAGCAATATCAGTAGCACTTACACCCGACTGCGGAAAAAATTTCCAAGGACCTTTATCGCCATACATTAACCAACGGATAATAGTAGCTGCCGAAACAAGATTGGGGTTGCGGTCAACCAAGGCGATGTTGCCCACGAGCTTTGCGCCTGCTTCTTTCAAAATCATTTTAAGTTTTTCCTGCGAACTAAGCCACATATTTCTTGCGCCAATCAAAGTAACCACGGGTGTGTCTTTCAAAATCTTCTTCACTTCATCAGTTGCTAATATTGAATTAGCTGGAATGCTTAAAGACAAATACCAGGGCTGATAAGCGAAAACAATTAAGTCGTATTTTTGTTCGCGCAGCTCAATTTTTTCAAGCGGTGCTGGAATTGCCAAAACGCTTTCGGGCATGGCATTGAAAAAGCGGTCGCTGTTCCATGGGAAAGCAAAATCGTTTTTTGGTTTCACCCGAACTGTTTCTAAGGAAACATTTTCATTCTTAAAAGGTTCAATGAAAGAGTCTACTATTTCAGCTAACTGACCAGTTTGAGAATAATAAAGGACTAAAATTTTTTTGCTCATGTGATTTAAAGCGCATGACGAAGTAAAGCAAACTAAGTGCTGGTTTGTTCAAGAGGATTATTTGCTGAAAAGTTCAGCATTCTCAAACCACTGATTACCTAGTAAATTTCCTTTGGTGTCAATAAAGCCCCAGTTCTTTTCGCTCTTAACACGCGATAAACCATTGATAAAACCTTTCTCTTCTTTCTTTCCGCTAAAGAATGCAAGCATAACGGAGATGTCATATTTCTGAGGAATAACTAACGTTCCCTTTTCATTAATAAATCCCCATTGAGTTTCTTTTACAGGAGCTAAACCATCGGCACTAAAAATTTCCGCATCGCTGTATTTTGGCTCTACCACAATTGCTCCAGAAGTATTTATATACCCCCATTTGTCACCAATGGCTATAGGAGCCAACCCCTTTACAAATGCCCGCGCTTTATCATACTTAGGTTCAATAACCCATTTACCAGTTAAGTCAATGAAACCAATTTTTTTATCCTTTCTGGCATACGCCAAATCCTGTTCGCTGAAATCCCAAATTTTGTCTACACCACTTACAGGCGCATATTTCCCAGCAATGACTAAGCCGAATCCTTCGCCTTGTCTCACCCATGTTACATTTTTATGAAACAGCCCTATGTCATCATAAATTGCCTCTACAACTACTTTCCCTTGCTTGTCAATAATTCCCCATTTGTTGTTCTTTTTCACTCTTGCATAACCATTTTCGAACGATTTTATAGTCTCATAAGTTGGTGCTAAAATAATTTCTCCTTTAGGATTTATTAAACCCATTTTTTCGCTCACTCGGATAAATGCTAGTCCATCTTCAAAATCAAAAATCTTATCGGTAGCAGGGCTTTTTACTTTTGCTCCTTTCACGTCAATGTAACTCCATTCTTTACCATTCAGCACTACACATAGCCCGCTGTTGAAAGACTTTACATCGTCAAATGCTGGAACAATAATTACTTCTCCTTTCGGATTGATAAATCCCCATTTATTGTTTTCGAACACGCCTGCTAAGCCATCAGAGAAACTTTTGGCTTTGGTGTATTTTGGCTGAATGGCAAACGTTCCTGATTTATTGATGTAACCGAACTTGCCATCTTTTTTTACCAAAGCCAGTTCCTGGCTAAATGCAATCTGTGTAATGAGTAAAAGGAATAAGAAATTGATTTTCATAATTGTTCAGTTTTTAGTGTTGCAATGATACAATTAAGTAAGCAATTTAGGTTTGCTGAAATGGAAACTTTAGAAAAGAATCCTGTACTGCGGAAGAATGAAAATGCCTTGCTGGTATTCATTATTTAAAGAATTGGTGCGTGGATTATAAACTTTTCGGAAAATATTCTTGATGTTGGCAACATTCTGCAAATCCATCGAAAGTTCCTGAGTTATTTTTCGGAAACTGATTCGGTAGCTGAGTTTTATATCGAAGCGGAAATAATCTTTATACTTTTCTGAGAACGCCAATGTATCAATCAGCACTTGTGTATTTTGAGCATCACTGGCTACTAAATCAATTGGTGTATAATACCGACCACCTGCTCCTGTAAGTTTAAAATCTATTGAAAGCGTGTGTCGTTTCGTTTTGTTTTTCTTTCCGCCAAATAAATATTGATAACCACCAAGCGCATTCACAACATAATGACCGTTAAAAGCAGTATTGCGCCATACCTTATCGCTTCCCTGATATTGCGATTGGAAAAAGGAACCCGTAACTAAAAAGTAATATCCTTTGCTAAAAAACTTTTCTGCTGTTATCTCTAGTCCGTAATTTCTTCCAACCCCTTTGTTTTCGAGATTGGTGTTGTTGGGTGTGCCAAAGTCAGCACCTGCATTCAACATACTGAACGAGCTTGCAGTTTTTTCTACCGGAGCATTGCTGATGTATTGAAAATAAGCTTCTGCTTTCAAATGAAAATCTTTCAGGAAATTTAAATCGTAGCCTGCTACTAGGTGCTGGCTACGAGTAAAATCCATATTGATATTAGTAAGTGGAGCATCTCCATTTAACGTGGCATCGCGGTTATAATAAGTAGGCAAAGGTTGAATCTGGTGGTGCATGCCATAACCGATGGTGAATGACTGGTTCTCTTTGAACTGATACTTAAAACTTAAGCGAGGTTCGGGAACAAAACTACTGCTAAGCGAATAATACTGTGCGTGCATTCCTCCGTTGATGGATAACTGTTCATTGAATTTGTGCTTCCACATGACATACGCTTCAATCAACGCGCTGTAACCTTTACCCGATTTGATGGGAACAAAACGGTCAACATATAAAACGCTGTCGCCAAAGCTTAGGTCGTAAATATTTGCAATAATGCCTTGTGTAACTGTATTGCGCGAATTTATTTTAGTGTTACCCATTAGATGCGCGCTGTATTTGGTTTGTCGCAACGCCACTTTTTGAAAGCGGACAATCTCGGTACGTAATACCGGCTCAATGGAATCAATATCAACCAACTGCGACTGATGCGAAGCAGCAAGCATCAACTTATAGTATGATTTTGGGTTCATGAAATAGGTGTGCGAAAACCCTACCATGCCGGTCAGCACTTTGTTGTAGAGGTCGATGTTCTCGTTGCCGTATAAATCTTTCTGCGGCTTTGAAAGGTCAACCGCGCTGCCTTTTAGTTCTATCTTACTCAAACCTCCTAAACCCCAAAAGCGAAACACGCCTGCTTTCTTGGTGGGAATATCTACTTTGAAGGTTAAGTCCTGATATTCGGGTACGGCAGTTCCTGTTCCGAAGTTAGCTTTCAATAACTTGAATAGTGCAAGCGTGGAATACCGATAGTTAATCATGAACGATGCCTGACTTTTCTTCTTTGCAAAAGGACCTTCAGCTCCGGCTTCAATACCATTGAAACCAAGCTGCGCGAGAAATTCAAATTTATCTTTATTGCCGTTTCTCAAAGCTAAATCAAATACACCCGAAAGGGCGTTGCCGTATTCTGAAGGAAAAGCAGAGGTCATAAAATCGCCACGGGCGAGGGTGTTGTTATTCAACATGCTCACAGGTCCTCCTGTGCTGCCGAACCCGCCAAAGTGATTAGGACTAGGAATATCAATTCCTTCTAATCGCCACAACATTCCCATTGGTGAATTGCCTCGAATGATAATATCGTTGCGCGCGTCATTCGCTCCGCTAACACCTGCAAAGTTTGATGCCATTCGTGCAGGGTCGTTTCTGTTTCCGCTAAAACGGCTGGTGAGTTCTACATCAAATGTGCGTGCGCTGATTACAGCAAATTCATTCTTTACGCGTCCTTGTTCTTTGTTGCCACTTACCACCACTTCTTTCATGTCGGTAACCTTTTCTTCCAATTCAATAGTTTGATTTATTTCTTTACCGGAAATGACAAGCAGGTTGTTTACGCTTTCATCTTTGTAGCCCATATATGAAATACGGATGGAAACTCTACCGAGTGGAACTTCAAGTTTGAAATAACCGTTTTCATCGGTTACCGTTCCTACTACTGCGCCTGTGTCTATCACAACTACTCTTGCACCAATAAGAGGTGATTTGGAATCTTTATCCAACACCTGTCCTTTGATGAACTTGGTATCCTGTGCAGCTAGGTGATTGGTTGCAGTTAAAAATAAAAACAGTAAAAGAATACGTTGTAGCATTTGTTTCTTGCTTGTTGGTAATAAGCACCTACAAGAGTTGGCAAACAAAGCAAATTTTATGGACAGATAATAGCTGTTTATCAGTTCAGCTTATTCACTCTTACCACCGTTAAACTGTAAACGAGACTTCAAACTGGTTACTTCAAAATGCAGAAACAATAAAACAAGGTGGCGATTGTGATGTGCCGTGTTCTAATTGTGTAAGGAATTTTTTTTTAAAGGTAGGAAATGAGATAATTATGAAAAGTGGATTCCGGCAATAAAGAATTTAATAACCTCCTACCTCACCAGTGTCACACTACCCACTCTGATATCTTCCTTGATGCCATCAATGAATCCAAGCTTGAGCTGCCAGACGAATACAGCGGGTTCCTGCATGACACCTTTAAAAGTTCCATCCCATTTAAAATGATGGTCGTTAGAATCGAATACTTTTTCGCCCCATCGGTTGAAGACCTGCATTTCTAAATAAGAAAGA
>JBKJJB010000034.1:0-8036 GCA_046598235.1 Chitinophagales bacterium | reverse complement strand
TCTTTCTTATTTAGAAATGCAGGTCTTCAACCGATGGGGCGAAAAAGTATTCGATTCTAACGACCATCATTTTAAATGGGATGGAACTTTTAAAGGTGTCATGCAGGAACCCGCTGTTTTTGTCTGGCAGCTCAAGCTTGGATTCATTGATGGCATCAAGGAAGATATCAGAGTGGGTAGTGTGACACTGGTAAGGTAAATGAGTTAAATTCCCATGAGGTGTTTCTGCTCACAGTTCAGTTCAATTTCAAATTTTCCATCACTCATCAAGTTCACCTTATACAAACAAAGATTTACATGATGAAAATTTTCCATCTTACTTAGAGGTATTTCTGTAAGCGTACACATGAATGAACGAATAAATCTTCCATGCGTTGCAATAAGAATTTTATTGTATGGAGTGGCGATAAGATGCTTGAGAAATACTTTTTGTCGTAGCTGCAATTCGTAAGGATTTTCAGCGGATGGAGACGGCTTAGCATGAATATCACCTTCCTTCCACTTCCTAAGCAGATTTTGAAAAACACTATCCGATTCGCTCGTTAAATTACTTCCTTCAAAATCACCCCAACTTATTTCATCCAATTCAGAGAAAATTTCATGCTGTATTCCAATCTGTTTGAATTGCTCAATACTTTCCTGAGCACGCTTTAGCGAAGAAGTATAAACAATATCAAACGGAATATGCTTATAGGCATTAAAGAAAGCGTTTGCTTGTTTCTTCCCCTTATCATTCAGCGAAAGGTTAACTCCCTTACCCTGCACAATTCCATTTGCATTATGCTCAGTTTGTCCATGACGAATAATGTAGAGTTCCTTTTGTATCATGTAATAGTTGGTTACGCGTAAAAATATAGTTTTGCTTGAAACAAAAAATTCGTGCCAGTCGCCTCTAAAGTAACTTTAAAGCAATTCTTCACTTACTGTGCTGAAAGAGATTTATCCTTTGCATTTTATCGGCTGCCGGAAGAAAAAAACATAAAAATTGTTGCTCAAAAGAATTTATCTTCTGCCAAAACTCCTGCCGCTACCAAGCAAACTCAAAAGGGTTTTTTGTTTGCACCTTTTCAGGAAGACAAATATTTAATTAAAATCATAATTGAGCCAGATGTATTTTGCGATGAGAATAGGTTACCAAAATTGAATTTTGCGGGAACCGCAATAAAAATTACAATCAAGCAGAAAGACAAAAATCTAAAACAAGAGGAAGCAACTAAAGCAGAATTCAAAAAATATCTGTCACAAATTCAAAAGGAAATCCGCAGTAATAATTTCAAAAAAATTGTAGCCGCCCGAATAGTAAGGAAGAAAAAACCAAAAACATTTGATACAATTAGGTTTTTTCAATTGCTATGTAAAGAACATCCTCATGCCTTTGTTTCGTTGGTTCATACAAAGGAATATGGATTGTGGATTGGTGCTTCGCCTGAAATACTTCTTACGGTAAACGGCAAGTTTAAAACTTATTCCCTGGCAGGCACTAAAGTAAATGCAAAAGCAATTTGGGGCAAAAAAGAGATAGAAGAACAGGAAATAGTAAGCGACTATATCAGAAAAACATTCTCTTCTTTCACTAAAGAAAATCCAAGTATTGAGGGACCTAAAACAATTGCCGCAGGAAATCTACTTCATCTAAGAACTACTTTCACCTACAATTCTATTCCACATTCTAGATGGATGAATGTGGTTGAAAAACTTCACCCAACACCTGCTGTTGCCGGCTCACCAAAAAAAGAAGCAATTGATTTTATTTTAAAAAACGAAAAAGCAAATCGCAGTTTCTACAGTGGCTATTTGGGTCCTGTGAATTTAGATAAGCAGATAAACCTTTTCGTAAATCTGCGTTGTATGCAGGTTTCTAAAAATAAACTCACCATTTATACGGGTTGCGGCATTACTGCTGATTCTGAGTTCTCCAAAGAATGGAAAGAGACTAAAATAAAATCGGAAACACTGCTCTCTCTAGTGAAAAAGAAGAAATAAACGTTTGCGAATCTTTTTCACCTTTGCCAAACATGAACACAAGTAAGAAAGGGGTTCGGTTGATAGCAGAAATTTGCAGGCAAAAGGGAATTCGAAAAGTAGTTTTCTCTCCCGGTTCTC
The DNA here is from genome assembly GCA_046598235.1 of Chitinophagales bacterium. Taxonomy (GTDB): domain Bacteria; phylum Bacteroidota; class Bacteroidia; order Chitinophagales; family LD1; genus Bog-950. Next base: position 5,933 of record JBKJJB010000034.1, on the reverse strand, counting down.
GCTCTGCTCCTTTAGTTATAGCATTCTCTCAAATACCCGAAATAGAATGTATTGTTATTCCTGATGAAAGAGTAGCGGGATATTTTGCACTTGGTATGGCGCAGCAATTACGCGAAACGGTGGCTGTGGTTTGCACTTCTGGAACCGCGGTGTTGAATCTTGCTCCCGCAGTATGCGAGGCTTACTATCATAAGATTTCTTTGTTGGTTTTAACTGCTGACAGACCAGAAGGCGCGGAGAAACGCGGAGAGAATCAGGCGATTATTCAAGAAGATATATTTAAACCGTTTGCTTTTTGCAGAACAGTAAATGGAGACGCTGAGACTAAAGAAGAATTAAAAATAGTTATTGAAGAAACTGCACGGTCTATTTATGAATGCCGAAACCCCGATGGAAATCCTCAACAGCTAAATATCCGTTTAAGTGAGCCGCTTTACGAAACTTCGAATGAATTAACGCCTACAATCGAAGTTCCTGAGATAGAATACATTGAACAGTATGGAATCAATTTGATAGATGCACGAAGGATTGCGAAGACTGCTGAAAGTTTTGAAAAGAAGATGATAATTGTAGGAACGCACAATTGTGAATCAGCTTTCTTGAAAACAATTGAGAAGCTTAATCAAAGAGCTGATATTGTTATTATTCATGAGAATCTTACCGATTTAAAAGGAATCGATTCCGTATGTAACCTTGACAGTTGTATCGCCTTGTTGAAAAACCAACAGCAAAAAACTTTCATTCCTGATATAGTTATCACTTTGGGCAATCAGATTGTTTCAAAAAAATTAAAGCAATTTCTTAAAGATAAACCAAAAGTTCATTGGGATGTTCCTACTAGAGATGTGTTTGGAAGAAACAGAGATATGTTCGGTGTACTGGATGAAGTAAGTCCTATTAACGAAGAGCAATTTTTGGATATACTGCTTAAATCTGCTGCAACAGAATCTTCCAACTTTAAAAAGGATTGGCTGGCACTTAGTAAAATGGCTGAAGAGAAATCAAAAAAATACTTCTCCTCTATCCCCTTCAGCGATTTGAAAGTGTTTGAAACATTAATTGAGTCGTTCCCTAATAAAGCCAATATTCAGTATGGCAACTCCACTCCTATTCGTTATTCAAATTTATTTGAGCATAAAAAATCGCTCACAGTAAATGCGAATCGTGGCACAAGCGGTATTGATGGCTGTGTAAGCACTGCTGCCGGTGCTGCGTATGTAGCCTCACCCCCAACCCCTCTCCGAAAGAGAGGGGAGAAACAGCCTCAAATGACAATTAGTGTTGTGGGCGATATAAGTTTCTTTTATGATTCAAATGCATTGTGGAATAATTATCTCTCCACCGATTTTAGAATCATTATTATAAACAATAGCGGAGGAAATATTTTCAGGTTGATTGACGGACCAACTAGAGTGAACAACTTTGAAAAATTCTTTGAAACGAAACATAACTTGTCGGCAAAGCATCTCGCTTCCATGTATGACTTGCCTTATTACTTTTGCGACTCGCAAAAAGGATTGGATGAAGTGCTGAAAACATTTTATAAACCGCAGAAAGGCAAGCCCGCAATTCTTGAAATAAAGACTGACGGGGAATTAAGCGCAGATGTTTACAAGAAATATTTTGAATACTTGAGAAATAAATAGGAAGTTGACAATTTTCAATTGACAATAAAAATCAAATACAAAAATGAAAAAGAGAAACTGGAAGAGCATTAAAGATTATGAGGAAATAAAATTTGAATTCTTCGAAGGCATTGCAAAGATTACTATCAACCGTCCGCGATACAGAAATGCGTTTACACCGCTTACTGTAAAAGAAATGATTGATGCGATGAATACCTGCCGCGATAGTCAGGATATTGAAATTATTGTACTGACGGGTGAAAGCGATAAAGCATTTTGCAGCGGTGGCGACCAGAATGTTCGCGGGCATGGTGGTTACATAGGAAAAGATACAGTTCCGCGTTTAAATGTTCTCGATTTACAAAAGCAAATTCGTTCGATACCAAAGTGTGTGATTGCGATGGTGAATGGTTTTGCGATTGGAGGCGGACATGTGTTGCATGTTGTGTGCGATCTTTCTATTGCCAGTGAGAATGCCATATTCGGGCAGACAGGACCTAAGGTGGGAAGTTTTGACGGTGGGTTTGGCGCGAGTTACTTAGCAAGAATTGTTGGTCAGAAAAAAGCAAGAGAGATTTGGTATTTGTGCGACCAATACAACGCGCAGGATGCACTAGATATGGGTTTGGTGAACAAAGTAGTTCCGCTTGATAAATTGGAAGATGCCACTGTTGAATGGTGCAAAAAAGTGCAGGAGAAATCGCCTCTTTCTATTCGTATGCTTAAATCTTCTTTCAATGCTGAGCTAGATGGGCAGGCAGGAATTCAAGAACTGGCAGGCAATGCAACATTGCTTTACTATTTAAGTGATGAAGCTAAGGAAGGCAAGAATGCTTTTCTAGAAAAGAGAAAACCAGACTGGAGTAAGTTTCCGAAGTTCCCTTAGTATACCGCTCTGTCATTCTGAACGTAGGCTTTGCGTAGTGAAGAATCTTGTACTCCTCGAAACATAAATACAAGATGCTTCCTTCGTCAGCATGACAAAACCGCATCTGATTATGTCAATTGAAATTCATCCGTTTCCTTCTTTCCTTCCGGATAGTGCCACTCATCTGGTTCTTGGAAGTTTTCCTACACATAAAAAGAACTGGCGGTTTAATTCTTATTATCCGGGAAGGAGCAATTTCTTCTGGCGGATGTTGAGCGAAATTTATCAGCATCCCTTCAAACATATTTCGGGTGAGGATGCGGCAAAGGAAAGAACAGCACTTTGCACTGCGAAAGGGATTGCTATTTCTGATACCATTTACAAATGCCAAAGAAAAGTAGCTACCAGTTCGAAGGACAGCGATTTGGTGGTGATAGAGAAGATGAATATTCTCTACATACTTCAGCAACATCATTCCATTCATACCATTATTCTAACCGGAAGTTCGGGTGATGTAAGCGCTCACAAAATTTTCTTTGAGCATCTGCAAGAGCATCAAATTGCTTTTGAAGTAGCGACAACCAAACCACCGATACACGGCAGTTTTTATTTAAAAAGAAGAGAAATAAAAACGCATACGCTATATTCTACTTCGGGAATAAATATTGGCAGATATAAAGAGGCGGTGGAACAATATAGAGAGTGGTTGCCTTTGTAGAAGATGTTATTTCAAACCCTCCGTTTTCAAACCGCTGAATAAACCAAACTTTGCATCGGTTGTAGTAAGTGAAAAATTTTTCTTTTTTCGAAGCATCCATTTAAACAACAAAGCCTCCCAATTACGGAGGCTTTGTTGTTTAAATCTTTTTATAACTCATTATTGCTTTTCGAATCGCTGAACTGAACTCTTTAAATCATTCTGCAAACGGAGCAGGTAAACTCCGCTGTTGAACCATTGAACATCTACCGCGAATATTTTCGTTTGCTTCTCAACTACTTCACTAAACAGTTTTTCACCAAGCAGATTATAAATTTCTACCGTTCCCTGTTTAAAATCTTCGGGCAGTTCAACATTCAGTTGATTGTTGGCAGGATTCGGATAAAGTTTTACGGTGCTTGTTTCTGTTTCTTTAACAGCACTTGGCAATTGACGAACACCCGTACCAAACCAGTTCGCATAACCCCCTAAATTAACTTTAGCCGAAGCCGAACCTGAATTACCCACAATCTTTGATTGGTCAACATCAATAAATGCTATTACTGCTGTACTCTGAGAAGTTCCATTGAAAGACACTTTTGTATCCTGTGGATTATAGGAAGGAAACCCTAACTGATCATTTTGGAAAATGAGTCCCGATTGATTGGTTTCAAGGTTTGCGCCTGTTATGTAATAGCTGCCGGTGTTGCCATCAATCAAATCAAAGGCAATAATGTAAGGTGAGTTTTTTGCGAAGGTAGGGTTACCAACACTGATGCCTTCACTCAAGCTATTATATGCCTTAAAAATTTCCCCGTCATTAAAATTGTGAGTTGTAGTGTTCCAAACCCTTACAAAACCAATATCCCAAAAATCTAAAGACTGCCCACCGGAGCCATTGATCTTATTGTAAGAATCATACATTACATAAGTGCCGTCATAAGCCCACTCAAGCGCATCAGCATACAGCACACCACCTGCATCTACCCCTTGTCCGGTGGTAGGATTGTACAGATGAAATTTGCCCCATTGCGATAAGGTAAAATCATAAACCCAAATTGCCGTGTCCTGAAATTGAGAATTGGCAGCTAAATGAGTTCCGTCTTTTGAAATTGCAACGTTGCCCCAATAAGCGTCAGTAGTTAATTGTATTTGTGTAAAAGGAGAAGTTAGCTGAATGCTATAAATATTATGGTCTGCCCCTACAAATACGGCATAGCTTCCGTCATCGGTTACGGAAGGCTTTTTAAGCACTACATCGGTTTGAGAGATGGGCGTATAATTAACTGCGTTATCATCGGTAAGGTAAAGTGAATTAGGATCGTTTATATCTAAATCAACCAAAAGAATTTTATTACTGCCCGGGTTGGTAGGTAAAGTTGGAGTAGTATTCGTACCAGAGCCGTTCCCAATTCCTACTGCATCAAAGGATTGTTTCACTGTGTTTACCTGCGATGAACCTGCGCCATGCAAATCTTCTGCTGCTTTAACCACCGCTAAGCGCAAATCAATAAACTGCGATGATTTGGTAAGATACAACGTAAGTGCGCGGTAATAAATTAATTCGGCAACATTTTTTCCTAGGGCATTCGCAATAAGAAAGAAGGCATGGTTCGGAATTCCGCTATTGATATGCACGCCACCGTTATCTTGTGTGCCTGTATATTTTTCGTTCATGTGGCTTGGCTGCCATCCGTTATCTGCCAAACTATTACCGCCATTGTGCGGGTTTTGCATATCTCTTAAACAACCTCCGGCAAACTGCCCGGGCTGAACAATATCTTCTCCTATCTTCCAGTTATTACGTTCAATTAAAGTTCCGAATACATCAGCAAATGATTCATTCATGGCTCCCGATTCTCCCTGATATTCAAGGGCGGCAGTTTCCTGCACCACACCGTGTGTCATCTCGTGACCTCCCACATCTAAACTACCCGCGAGGGGTTTGTAAAGAACATTTCCGTTGCCGTAAAACATCCACTGCCCGTTCCAGTATGCATTATCCAAACCTCCTCCCGCATTATCTGATACATTTATAAAGGACACTACATCACCTCCGTTGCCGTTAATAGAATTGCGATTGAAAGTGTTTTTGAAATAATCCCAAGCAGTTTCCGCATTGTTTTGTGCCGACACAGCTTTCGGATTATTCCAGCTATTATTAGTAGAAGTTATATCGTTGAACTGCAAAGTCTGGCCACTGGTATTTGCCGCATTAAGCGTAAGAATGAATCCCATTCCCGGACTTGGTAACGCATTTTGAGTTCCGGTGTACATGGCTTTTCCGGCATCCAGCATATAGTGGGTACCATTAGCATTGAAGGTTCCTATCGTTTGTGTAATTCCATTTAAATCTGTTGCCTGTGCCGTAGTAGCGCCTAAGGTGCAGGTGTTGTCATATTTATTCAGGATAGTTCCTGTGGTGGCATCAACAAAATATTCCCAGCGGTTGAGTACGTTGGGGCGCACAGTAACATGCCATGCCAGATTAAATTTTCCGAATCTTTCAGCATCGGATAGAATTACCAGTTCGGTTTCATATTGTTTTAAGGTAAGCAACAATTCATCGGTAAAAGAAAATTCATGAAACGGATTTAGTTTGCTCACATCGTTTTTGATAGTAAGCTGCGCACTGTTTGCTGATATAATAGGTGTAGTAGAAACGGTAGCAGGAGTTATTTGAGTTCTGCCTGTGAAACAAACTTTTCCTGTATTCGAAAAGTGAAGCCATGCCTGAGAACCA
>JBKJJB010000006.1:0-5925 GCA_046598235.1 Chitinophagales bacterium | reverse complement strand
CGTTCCGCCCAGCCAATCGTTGCGCTCAAGAATGAGAAAATTGTGTTCGCCTTGCTCTTTCAGTTTGATGGCGGCACCTAAACCGGCAAAGCCGGTTTAGGTGCCGCCATCAAACTGAAAGAGCAAGGCGAACACAATTTTCTCATTCTTGAGCGCAACGATTGGCTGGGCGGAACGTGGTATGATAATCATTACCCGGGCGCGGAGTGCGATGTAGAATCACATCTTTATTCTTATTCATTTGAGCCGAACCCGAATTGGAGTAAGCAGTTCAGCAGGCAGGAAGAGATTCTGCATTACATGGAACACTGTGTTGAAAAATACGATTTGAAAAAACATCTTCAATTCAATACCACTGTAACCAAAGCTGTTTTTGATGATGCAAAAGGAATATGGAACCTTACCGATGATGCAGGGAAAACTTATTCAGCCAAGGTGGTGTTGTCGTGTTGTGGTGGATTAAGCCAGGCGTGTTTGCCCGACATTAAAGGTATTGATACCTTTAAAGGAAAAAAATTTCACTCTGCCAAGTGGGATCGAAGTTTTGATTTAAAAAATAAAACCGTAGCTGTTATAGGCACAGGAGCCAGTGCCATTCAAATTGTTCCGGCTATTGCGCCCGATGTAAAACAGCTCGATTTATTTCAGCGCACACCACCGTGGATAATGCCCAAGCCCGACAAACAAATTTCTTCGCTTCGCAAATGGCTGTATAATCATCTGCCTTTCACTCAACAATTATATAGAGGACGATTGTATTGGCAGCATGAGTTGATGGCGGTTGGCTTTGTCAAAAATCAGGGGCTGTTGAAACTGGGCAGCAAAATGGCTTTGCGTTTTTTGAAAAAGAGCGTAGCCGATGAAGCACTGCGCCAAAAACTGACTCCCAATTATACCATGGGCTGCAAGCGTGTTCTGTTATCGAACAACTATTATCCGGCTTTGCAACGCGAGAATGTGAATGTGATAACCGAACATATTCAGGAGATAAACGAAACCGGAATACTTACACAAGATGGCAAACAAAGAAATGTAGATGCTATTATATTCTGCACCGGTTTTTATGCGGCAGAAGGGGTAATGCGGTTTGAACTAATAGGGCGAAATGGTTTAGACATGAACGAAGTTTGGAGCAATGGTATGGAAGCATATCTTGGCGTAACAATTTCCGGCTTCCCCAATTTCTTTATTGTCCCTGGTCCCAACACCGGGCTTGGTCATACCTCTATGATACTGATGATTGAAGCGCAAATAAACCTGGTAATGGAAACCGTAAAAGTGCTGAAACAGAAGAATGCAAAATTCATTGATCTTAAAAAGAATGTGCAACAGGAATACAACCGCGATATTCAAGAACAGCTAAAACATACAGTGTGGCAAAATGGCGGATGTGTAAGCTGGTATCAAATGAAAAACGGAAAGAACGTAACCCTCTGGCCCGGCTTTACCTTTACGTTTATGAAACGGACGAAGAAGTTTGAGGAAGAGAAGTATGAGATTGTGTGATAAAAATTTATCACGCTGCGATCTGAGATGGAAACTTTGAGGTAGGAAAATCATTTAGTTGTTTTGCTGCTCATCTGCACACCAAGTTTTTCATATTCAACATCGTTTGGCTCCCACAATTCTATTTTGTTTCCTTCTATATCCATGATATGAACAAACTTTCCGTAATCATATCTTTCAACAGTGTCGGTTACTGTTACTCCTTCTTTTTTCAGTTCTGTAACAAGTGCTTCTAAATTTTCAACGCGGTAGTTTATCATAAACTCTTTGGTGGATGGCTCAAAATATTTTGTGGTTTCTTTAAACGGACTCCATTGCAAAAAACCTTTTTTAGTGGAGTCTGCGCCTTGATACCATTCGAACACTGCCCCATATTGGTTGGTGTTTAAACCAAGGTGCGTTTGATACCACTCCCTCACTTTTTTAGGGTCTTTACACTTAAAAAAAATGCCGCCAATACTTGTTACTCTTTTCGGTTTAGTGTTTTCGGTTGAATGGTTTGTGATAATTGATTTAAACGCAAAACCAAAACAGAAGGATGTTGCCAGTGCTAAAGCAATCAGTATTATTTTTTTCATGATACGAATGTTTTATTTTTTCGGTGAGTGCGTGCTTTACTTACGCTACGCTAATTTAGTATTGTCTTTCATTTTCGCAGAGTGCAGAAGCGGACACTCTCTGCGGGTGGAGGTAAGTTGTTACGGCTTCGATCTAAATTCAACGATCACTTTTATTGTCTGCCAGTTGTGGTGTGGTTTTTCTTTCAATACCTTGGGTTGAACAGATAGTTCTCTGAATCTTTCTTACTTACCCAGTGATTTTTCTTGACACCCACAAACTGGTATCCAATGGAAATGCCAAAATGAGTAGAGCCATATTTTACTTTACCGCCTGAATCATACTGCGTACCAATATTAGCTACTTCATAAAAGCCCTGTAAGCGTGGTACAAAACCGTAGTTAAAATTCAATCCAACCTTAATGCAGTGTTTTGGATTCTTAGCGTAAATAAAAAAGTTAACCCCCATTAGTAAATCAGGGAAAAAAGTGCGTTTGTTGTTTTGGTTGTCAAGGTAGTGATAATAAAAATCAACACAATTAGCCACATTGCTATCGCAGAAATATTCAAACGCTTCGTTACCATAAGACGGCATTAAAGGAAGTTTTACTCCTATTTCCGGTTGAATAAGTAAATGTTTGCAAACAGGCAATAGATAATTGAATTTAATATTGAATCCGAAATAGGGCAAACCGGGAGTTCCATTTTTGGGGCGCGTACTCGTTGGGTCACCGGGGAAACCGTTAAACCATAATGTATCTGTCTTGATCAGACCCCCGGATGTTATATAATGACCATGGGGTATATTGCCGAAAAGTATTAAATCAAAACTTAGTCCAAGACCTTTGTAAACTATTGGGTTGTAATTAATTGCAAATTCATATCCATAGTTTGCCCTTGGAATACGTTTAATCAAACCATAATCTTCATAAATTTTTTCGGGCAGATAAATGCCATTATTCATGTAAATGCCGAAGGAGTGGATTACCTTTCTTGTGCTCTTATAATTTACATCGCTTAGTTCTTGACTAAAAGCATTCAAGCTGAATGCCAATGCTAAAAGTAAGACAAAGAACAGTTTACCAAATGGCATCATTTAATTTTGGGATTTAAACGCCTATGCTTAATTTGTTTCTTGTTGGTGACGCATCGCAGAGCCGATGCTATAACACCAACAAGGGCAAAACAGAAGGATGTTGCCAGTGCCAGGGTTATTAGTGTTATTTTTTTCATTGTGTTTCTTTTTACGCTCCAATAGTACCTGTCTTTACTTTTCCCGCGCGTTTGTAATTGGCAATAATAACTCCCTTGGTGGTAACCAAACTCTCAGTTAATGTAAATGCTGCCGGAATTGAGCCACCGTCAAAAATCTTTTTTCCTTTACCAAGAGTGAGCGGGTGAATTTTTAGCCGGAGTTCATCTACTAAATCATTCTTAAGTAAAAGCTGAATGAGCTTACCACTGCCCCAAACCTGAATGTCAGAACCTTTTGATTTTTTGAGCTTTTTAATATCTGCCAGTGTTTTAATAAAAACTGTGTTTTTCCAGTCTGATTTTTTTCTGGTTTTGGACATCACGTATTTGGTGCCATCATTTATGCCCGGCCAAAACCCGGCATGTTCAGGCCAGTAGTTTTCCCAAATCTCAAATGTTTTTCTGCCCAAAAGATACTCCGCAGGTTTCAGTTCTTTTTCTACCACTTTACCATAAGCTTCGTCATCATAAGGTGCCACCCAGCCGCCATATTTAAAACCGCCTGATGTATCTTCCTGCGGTCCACCGCCAGCCTGCATTACTCCATCTAATGAAATCATTGATAAAACAATAATTTTTCGCATGTGTTTTATTTTTTCCGATGAGTGCGTACTATAAGACGCTACGCTAATTTAGTATTGTCTTTCACTTTCGCAGAGTGCCGAAGGGGGACACTTTGCGGCTGGAGATTTTTTCCGATGAGTGCGTACTATAAAGACGCTGCGCTTGTCCTCGCGGGGTCTTCCGGCTTTGCGGAGACCCTGCGGTTAATTTACGCGGGGTCTCCGAGGTGGAAGACCCCGCTGGGACTAAGACTCTTTGGGGGAGAAAGCAGTAAGAATTTGAGCGACTGCTTGGCTTTTGTGATTTAGTCCAGGCGGAGAACATGCGGAAGAAACACGTGTTGAACATGCTTGGTTTATAATTTCACTTCACACAACAAATAAAGAAGCCCTCCGTTTCGAGAGGGCTTCTTTATTTTACCGATACTCAACTATTTATTCTCTGGGAATATGTCAACTATAACCGTACGGTTATAGAAACGCTCTTCGGGCGTTTTGTTTTCAAAAGGGGATTTTTTTTCGTTTTCACCAAATGAAGTAACTCCAAATTGAACATCGTTTCTGCCTGCTTTTGCCAGAGCATTGGACAATATGTCCAGCACATCCTTTGCGCGCGCCAGCGATAAATTTTTATTGTATAACTCTTCACCTATAATATCGGTGTAGCCATGTATCAGCACGTTTCCGTTTTCCGGAATCTTAGGCATTACAATATCCGTGAGGTAATTCTCATAAATTTTAATGGCTACCGAATCCATGAACTCGTATATAATGCTAAAGCGCATAGCCTGCTCGCTGGTAGAAGGAGTCCATAAAACCATGCGCACGGTGGTATCCTGTTTAACCATACTGCCCGACTTGGTTTTGCCGGTCATAGTCATTTTAAAGTTACCGGAGGTGCGGGTACCTAAAATGTCTTTTCCGGGAACGCTCACCTTCTCTTCAGTATAGGGACCTAAATTTTGAATCAAGCCTTTTTCATCGCTCACCTCAACCGACCATGAAGTGAATTTGGCTTTAGCTTCGGGAACATTGAAGGACACATAGCTATCAAGCGGGGCATCAATTACGGTATTCAACTCTACCGGTTTAAGTGGTGCATTAGGTCCGCTCTGAAACTCCATAAGTATAGCCGGTGAAGTACTTTCAATACTTACCCTGCGGTTGCCTTCGCTAACCAACTTAAAGTCTGTTACTTGGCCTTCTTTTCCAGAAGGAAGCTTCGGTTTCTCTCTGCCCTCAATTCTTATTCTTGTAGGGCTAATGGCAAACACATCTACCAGATATTTTTTTACCGATTCAGCCATCAGGCGGCCATCGGCAGTTCCCGATTCAGACGAGCCAACCAATTTAATGGTCGCTGCGGGTTTTTTACCTAACCGGTCACCTAAAATGTTCAGCACATTGTAATATACGATCATTTGTCGGCTGGAACGGCCCGATAATCTTTTAGGGGTGAACACTTCAAGCTGGTCTTCCTTAAAATCTTTCACCTGACTTTTATCCAGCAATACATACCGGTCGGGTATTTGGGTAGAGCCTATATCGAAGAACACATAATTGCGCAACGGAAAAGTTTCGCGCACGCGATGTTTTGTTGGTATATTCTTTGGCGAGTTTACGGTGAAAACTCCCTTTACGGCTGTGGCCTCTCCCCTTTCAGGAAATGGCAGGGGTCGAAAAATAGAATCTGTTGTTAAGGATATTATAGTGATAGAAGATGATGGATGGGTAAACTTTGTTTCCTGTGCGCTGGTGGGCATTTGCGCACCCGCAAAAAGCAGGCAGCAAAGCATTATGTTTTTATAAGGAAATGTCATGCTGTATATTTAACTGGTTTATTGATAATGTTAGTGGCGGTACAATCGTGAGTTAATTTTGGCAGTGTAAACATGGCTCATTAGCATTCCGGAGCATTACACATTTCTGAAAATAAGTTGTATAAATCACACATTCTATCAGCATTCCACCCCGCAACCATTCGCTTTATTTCACTCTCTTGAATAATAGCATCTCATATTATTCAATATTTTTAGCCCCTGTT
>JBKJJB010000430.1:0-3374 GCA_046598235.1 Chitinophagales bacterium | reverse complement strand
AGTTCATCCTCTTTGCCTTCTTCATACTTCAAATCGTCATCGGTTAAGGTGCCGTATGCCTGTTTTACTTTGCCCTTAATTTCGTTCCAACGACCTTTTAACTCTAACTTGTCTACTGATGTGCTTTCCATAACTATTTGGTTTTAGATTAAAAAATATACTACACCTAATACAAATATGTATGCCAACAAGAAGTTTAAAGCCATCTGCCTCTCAAACTTTAAATGCATCTCCTGAGCGAATGGAAATTGTTTTCCCAATAGCGTTAAATGTTGTAGAGTTATATCCTCATTTTTTGTTGCAGTCAATTCTTCAAACTGGTAAATAGAGTTAAACGCTAACAAACTTGTAGCACTTCCATTCTAAGCTTCCGGTACAGGTGTTCCTAAACTGTTCCAGTATTTTGTGGCTGCAGTCATTAAAAAAGGCAGTGCCATTGTGCGCACAAAAGGTATTCTGCCAACTCCGTAAAGTGCCAGCGCAGCAACACCTCCATAAATAAACAGTTTTGCAGCAAGATGCTTTTTCTTCTCAGTACCAGAGTTGCTTTCCATTGATTGTTTTTTTTCCATTATCATAGTTTTAGTTTTAATTGATTAGATGAAAGAGTTTCTAAATCAGTGCCAAATCATTCCTTCTGATTTTTCCTTTAGTAAAACAAGGATGATAAAAAAGGCTGTGTAACCTTCCTTCGCATTTTGTGCAATTTTTTCCCCATTCTCGAATTATCATCTCAGCATAACGGATTTTCTGATGCTTTCGTTTACATAGGTAAGAGGATGCAATTAAGCGGCACGATCACCATTTTATGCGAAGCCGCAACGCATTGGCGTGTAGTTTGTATAAGGAAAGATTGCAACACCTCAAATCAACACAGTAAATATTTTGAAACAAATTATTTATGGAAGCGAAAAAAATAAGAACTGATTTCAGCGATTATCCTCAAATCAATATGCAGGAACCCGGGCAGGTGGACTACTGGACACAACGGTGGAATATTACCCTTGCCCAATTGATACGTGCTGCGAAAGCAGTGGAGAGTACCATCGTGAGCGAGATTGAAGTGCACCTTAAGAAAAACCAGGGCAAAAATTATTGAATCTCATTTTTTACATAACAAATCAATACAATTTAAAGCATCATGGAAAAAGGCATTAAAGGGAAAGTAAGCTGCGGCATCAATGCTCCGGTTTCAAAAGTGTGGGAGGTGTTAACCACCCCCGAATTGACTAAAAAGTTTTTATTCGGAACCGAGGTTAATTCCGATTGGAAAACGGGAAGCCCTATCACCTTTACAGGTGTATGGGACGGCATTTCGTACGAGAATAAAGGCATTGTAATTAAGTCGAATCCTTACTATCTACTACAATTTACAGTGTCGGGTGGAAAAGATAAACTGCACAAGGAAATCAATATCACCTATGAGTTGAAAGAAAAAGATAATGAAACCACACTCACGGTTATACAGGAGAACCTGTCGGATGAAAAGATGAAGGAAAATTCTGAATACAATTGGAAAACAGCTCTCACCGAACTTAAAGTTATTGTGGAAGAATATAACCATCCTGGTAGCTCAAAAGAAACGCAGGTGGGAGCACGTCAGCGTGGGTAAAGCAAATCCCAACTCTTAAAAAAAATCTAAAACCATTTAATCAAACTATAACTAAACTAAAACAAACAACAAGGTATATGAAATTCAAAATTCTCAAATTAATAGTTGTGCTGCTATCCTCTGTGACCTTTACTGCAGAAGCACAAGTAAAAGAAGTAAGTGGGTTTCAGAATCCGGAAAGCATAGTTGCTTACGGAGATAAATTGTTTGTTACCAATATGGGAGCTGTGTTAGATCCCACTGCCAAAGACGGTGACGGTTTTATTTCTATGCTATCGCGTGAAGACGGCAAAATACTGGAAGAGAAATTCATCAGCGGTCTTAACTCACCGAAAGGAATACTCGTGGGTCACGGGAAAATTGTTGTAGCCGATGTAGACAGGGTGGTAATGTATAATGTAAAAACAAGAAAGAAAGTGTGGGAAGTTGACTTATCAAAACTCGGCATCATCTACGCGAATGATTTAGTAAAGGCTTGTGGCGGTGCGTTTCTTTCAGCTACCGATAAGAATGCAGTTTACAAAATATGTATGTCGGGTAAAATAAAACAGCTGAAAGTAAAAGGCGAGTTGCATGGTGCCAACGGATTAGCCCGAGGCTGCGGAAAATTGTTTGTTGCAAATTATGGCAGGGGAAATACTCCTGATGGAAGTTTCGGGAAGATTAACAGGTGCAGCAAAAAGTACACAGCATTTCAAAGCGATGGAGCATATGATGGTATGGTGAAAATTTGTAAACGTTTAGTGGTAAGCGACTGGGTGAGCACCAGTGAAAATAAAGGGCGCGTAGTGGTCTATGATTTATGCAAGAAAAAATCTTCTGTCATGAATTTAGGCAGAACCATTGATGGACCTGCGGATATTTATGCCGACCGCAAAACAAAAACACTCTGGATACCCGCCATGCGTGAGAATAAAATTATTGCTGTGCCCTTTGGTTTAATAAAAAAGTAAAAATCAAAATCAACAAAAATGAAAATCAAAATCAACTTCAAAATAATACTGTTCCAAGCAACTTTAATCATCGCCACCTTCCTTACAACATCGTGCAGCAACAACCAAACTGCTGATGACTCATCGAAAGTTGCGGCTGTAGAAAACGATGCAAAGTTTGATAACAAGAAACAGCAAAACGATGCGCAGTTTCTGGTGGATGCTACCGGAATTAATTTAGAAGAAATACAGTTCGGTCAATTAGCTCAGGAAAAAAGCAATAATGCCGATGTAAAAGAATTAGGAAAAATGATGCAGGAGGCGCACTCCAAATCTTTGAAAGAGGTTACGGCACTTGCCAAGAAAAAATTAGTTACGATACCTGATTCAGCAACCACTAAAGCACAGGATGCTTATGCTCTTCTGTATGCAAAGTCGGGAAATGATTTTAATAGAGCTTACTGCGATAAGTTGGTGGAAGGTCATAAAAAAGCCATTGCCATTTTTGAAAAAGAAATAGCCGATTCCAGAGATGGAGAAATTAAAGAATGGTCAACCGCCATGCTCCCCGATTTGCGCAAACATCTTGATCATATATTTGCCTGCCAGAAAAAAATCGAGAAAATGTAATTGGAATTGTTCCAATACTTAAAGCCGGGAAATGAGCGAAGGTAAAATCAGATTTAAAAAGTTCGGAGCATTTTTAGGAAAGGGATGGGTTATAACCATCCTGATAATTGTACTACTTCTCATCATCATTCGTCTTATACTTTCACCCTTAGCTACCAGAGTTGCGAACGACTATCTCGGCAGTAAACTGCCCGGCTACT
>JBKJJB010000329.1:0-5076 GCA_046598235.1 Chitinophagales bacterium | reverse complement strand
GGGGTATTACTATTATAGCATTGGAAGAGAAATAATAAATAAATAGATGAAGCGTATTTTAATAACAGGAGCTGCGGGATTTCTCGGTTCACATTTATGTGACCGGTTTATTAGTGAAGGATATTCTGTTTTTGGTATGGATAATCTGATTACAGGCGATTTGAAAAATATCGAACACCTTTTCAAATTGAAAAGTTTCGAGTTCTATCATCATGATGTTTCAAAGTTTATTCATGTGCCGGATGAACTGGATTATATTTTACACTTTGCATCTCCCGCTTCTCCGATTGACTATCTGAAAATCCCTATTCAGACTTTAAAAGTAAGTTCACTTGGAACGCATAATCTTCTTGGGCTTGCAAAAGCAAAGAAAGCAAGAATATTAGTGGCATCTACTTCCGAAGTTTATGGCGACCCGCTTGTTCATCCGCAGAAAGAAGATTATTGGGGCAATGTAAACCCTGTTGGTCCGCGCGGAGTTTATGATGAAGCAAAACGTTTTCAGGAAGCAATAACAATGGCGTATCATACTTATCATGGTGTAGAAACACGAATCGTTCGTATTTTTAATACTTATGGAACACGGATGAGATTAAATGACGGAAGAGTGTTGCCCGCCTTTATAGGGCAGGCTTTGCGTGGTGAAGATTTGACAATTTTCGGAGATGGAAGTCAAACCCGTTCGTTTTGTTATGTAGATGATTTGGTAGAAGGAATTTATCGTTTGCTCATGAGCGATTATCATCAGCCGGTAAATATTGGCAACCCCGATGAAATAACAATAAGTGAATTTGCAGAAGAGATTATAAAACTAACCGGCACAAAGCAAAAAGTGATTTATAAAGATTTGCCGGTAGATGACCCTAAGCAACGTCAGCCGGATATTTCGCGTGCGAAAGAAATTTTGGATTGGCAGCCGAAAGTAAATAGAAAGGAAGGATTGAAAATTACTTACGATTATTTTAAAAATTTGCCGACAGAAGAGTTGTATAAGAGTAAACACAGGTTTGAATAAAAGAATGGATAGTTGGATGGGTGGAATAATGGAAGAATGTATTTAATTCATCAATCCAATTATCCATCATTCCATTTATCCAAACATGAAAAAATGAGCAACGCAAAAAACTATTTCGTGCACGAGACTGCAATCGTTGATGATGGTTGCACTATCGGCAACGGCACAAAGATTTGGCATTTCAGTCATATCATGCCAAACTGTGTGATAGGTGAAAATTGTAATATCGGTCAGAATGTAGTTGTATCACCGGATGTTGTTTTGGGTAACAATGTGAAAGTGCAAAACAATGTTTCGATTTACTCAGGAGTTGTTTGCGAGGATGATGTATTTCTTGGGCCATCCATGGTTTTTACTAATGTTACTAATCCGAGAAGTGCGGTAAACAGGAGAGGACAATATGCTAAAACATTAGTAAAACGGGGAGCGAGTATAGGAGCAAACGCAACGATTGTTTGCGGGCATGATATAGATGAGTTTGCATTTATAGGTGCCGGTGCTGTTATAACCAAATACGTTCCTGCTTATGCTTTAGTAGTGGGAAATCCTGCAAAGCAGATAGGTTGGATGAGCGAGTATGGTCATCGTTTGAATTTTGATAAAGATGGATTTGCAGTCTGCGAAGAGAGTGGAGAAAAATATGAATTGAAGAATGGAGTGGTTAGGAAAATGGAATGATGGAAGAATGGAATGCTGGAATTGAGAAATTCCGTTTTTATTCCATTCTTCCATCAATCCACTGTTCCATCAAAAAAAATAAAGTAAGAAAATGGTTGAGCAGTTATTACATAAAGAAAAGAAACTTGCAGTCATAGGTCTTGGCTATGTAGGCTTACCTATTGCACTTGAGTTTGCACGAAAAATTTCGGTGGTTGGTTTCGACATCAATAAAAAGAGAGTAGAGTTGATGAGGCAAAACATTGATCCCAGCAACGAACTCGAATCAAAAGATTTTGAAGGAACTGATATTCACTTTACTGCCGATGTTGAAGATTTGAGAAAGGCAAACTTCTATATCGTTGCGGTTCCTACTCCGGTAGATAAACACAATGTTCCCGATTTAAAGCCCGTACTCAGTGCGTCTGAAACTATTGGTAAAGTATTGAAGAAAGGAGATTATGTGGTTTTTGAGTCTACCGTTTATCCTGGCTGTACTGAAGAAGATTGCTTACCTGTTATCGAAAAAATTTCAGGATTGAAAATGGGAGTTGATTTTAAAATCGGTTATTCTCCCGAAAGAATAAACCCGGGAGACAAAGAACATACGATTACAAAAATTAAAAAAGTAGTATCAGGATGTGATGCAGAATCGTTGAATGTTATTGCTAAAACTTATGAGATTATTGTTTTAGCAGGAACATATAGTGCCAGTTCAATCAAGGTAGCAGAAGCAGCCAAGATTATTGAGAATACCCAACGCGATTTGAATATTGCATTGATGAATGAACTATCCTGCATCTTCGATTTAATGGGCATTAATACGTATGAAGTTTTGGAAGCTGCTTCTACAAAGTGGAATTTTTTGAAATTCTATCCAGGCTTGGTAGGTGGTCATTGTATAGGAGTAGATCCTTATTATCTCACTTATAAATCGCTAGAACTTGGGTACAATCCCGGAGTAATATTGGCAGGCAGGAGAATCAATGATGATATGGGCGCACATGTAGCGCGTAAACTTGTACAGCAGTTAATTAAGTTGGGTAAGCAGGTTAATCAAACAAAAGTGTTGGTGATGGGTGCCACTTTCAAAGAGAATGTGAGTGATATCAGAAATTCAAAAGTGATAGATGTAATTGAGGAATTGAAAAAATATTCTGTTCAAACCGAAGTTACGGATCCGTATGCCGATGCGGAAGAATTTCATGAAGAATATGGAATAACACTTCGCAAAGATTTTGATAAAGATTACGATGCAGTAATTGTGGCGGTTAACCACGAACAGTTTTCGAACCTAGATGATTCCTTTTTTAAAAAGGTGTTGAAGAAAGATGGAATTTTAGTAGATGTAAAAGGTGATTTGCGAAACAGAATTAAAGACTTTAGTTATTGGTCTTTATAAATAAGAAAATAGAATGAAAAAGATTTTAATAACGGGTGGCGCAGGATTTATCGGTTCACATGTGGTGCGGTTATTTGTAAATAAATATCCGCAGTATGAAATTTGTAATCTCGATAAACTCACTTATGCAGGTAATCTTGAAAATCTTAAAGACATTGAGGATAAGCCCAATTACAAATTTGTAAAGGGAGATATTACCGATGCAGATTTCATAAGCAAATTATTCAGCGCTGAAAAGTTTGATACGGTCATTCATCTTGCTGCTGAAAGCCATGTGGATAGAAGCATTTCTAATCCGTTGGAGTTCGTTCAAACAAATGTTATAGGAACAGTAAACCTTCTGAACGCATCTAAACATGCTTGGGATTGTTCTAAGGATAAACCGATTCCTGCGGATAATAGATTCTATCATGTTTCTACCGATGAAGTTTATGGTGCATTAGGTGATGAAGGAATGTTTACAGAAGAAACTTCATATGACCCGCACAGTCCCTATTCTGCATCGAAAGCATCAAGCGATCATTTTGTAAGAGCTTATTTCGATACTTATAATTTACCGATAGTTATTTCTAACTGCTCTAATAACTACGGGTCTAATCATTTTCCTGAAAAACTTATCCCTCTTTGCATTCATAATATCAAGAACAATAAACCGCTGCCTATTTATGGTAAAGGTGAGAATGTGCGTGATTGGCTTTATGTAGTTGACCATGCACGTGCTATTGATGTTATTCTTCACAACGCAAAACCCGGAAGCACTTATAATATTGGCGGGCATAATGAATGGAAGAACATTGATGTGATTCGTTTGCTGTGCAAAATCATGGATAAGAAACTTGGCAAAGCACAAGGAGAAAGCGAAAAGCTAATCACTTTTGTAAAAGACAGGGCGGGACATGATTTGCGTTATGCAATTGATTCATCAAAACTGCAAAATGATTTAGGATGGAAACCTTCTTTACAATTTGAAGAAGGGTTAGAAAAAACGGTAGATTGGTATTTGCAAAATGAAGAATGGCTAACGCATGTTACTTCTGGAGAATATCAAAAATATTACGAGCAACAATATATTACGCGGTAGAATAATTATAATGGATGTACGATATTAAATATCACAAGCAGAATCTTTCTGACCTATCTTTCCTCATTACAGGCGGTGCCGGTTTTATCGGTTCGAACATCGTTGAATATTTATTGAAATACGGAGCTAAGAAAGTTCGTGTGCTGGATAATTTGGCTACAGGTAAAGCAATAAATCTTTCTGCGTTTAAAACCAATCCTGCTTTTGAATTTATTGAGGGTGACATTTGCAATCTCGAAATATGCCGCAAGTCATGTGAAGGAATTGATTTTGTTTCGCATCAAGCGGCTTTAGGTTCTGTTCCTCGCTCTATCAATGAGCCATGGAATACCAATGCTGTAAACGCAGGTGGTTTTGTAAATGTTATTACTGCTGCCAAAGATGCGGGCGTAAAGAAGTTTGTGTATGCTTCTTCTTCCTCGGTGTACGGAGATGAAAAGTCATTGCCCAAACAGGAAGATAAAATAGGTAAGCCACTTTCTCCCTATGCGGTAAGTAAATATACCAATGAACTGTACGCAAACGTTTTTCAAAGCGTGTACGGTATTCCTGTAATTGGATTGCGCTATTTCAACATATTCGGACCAAAGCAGGATCCTAACGGGCAGTATGCTGCAGTTATTCCTTTGTTCGTGAGTAAAATTATGAAGCGCGAAGAAGTTTTTATTGATGGCGATGGAGAGCAAACACGTGATTTTACTTTTGTTGAGAATGCGGTACAGGCAAACATTAAAGCAATGCTCACCGAAAATGAGGAAGCTACCGGAAACGTATTCAATATTGCAGTAGGAGAAAATTTTTCTGTGAATCAACTCTATCAACAAATACAAAAGTTACTTAATAGTAATCATCCCGCTACTTACCGCAATGCACGTGCAGGTGATGTGCGAAATTCATTGGCTGATATTTCTAAAGCAAAAG
>JBKJJB010000256.1:0-10264 GCA_046598235.1 Chitinophagales bacterium | reverse complement strand
CTTTCCTGCTTTTATACTTGGCATTAAACCAGCAAACAAGGTGGTGATAATTCCGAAGGCAACACCAAATGCATAGTGATACCAATGAAACGTAACCGGAAAATGAGTAATGCTGATAAAATCATTCTTCGGAAACGGCAGACTATACACCCCCGAACTCATTATAAAGCCAAGCAACAATCCCATTACTGCACCGCAAACTCCAATGGTTACCGACTCTGTCAAAAATATCTGCCGGATATCTTGCCCCGAAAACCCTTGTGCTTTAAGTATGGCAATATCTTTTAATTTGTTTTGAATAGTCATGCTCATAATGTTGTAGATGCCAAAGCCCGCTACTACCAAGAGGGTGAACGAAACAACAAACGTCATTACATTACGGATAAGAATAGAAACCATGGCACTGGCGTTGGCGGTTTTCCAATCGTCTGCTTTATAGTTGTAGCGCGCTGCAAATTCCTGCGCCATAGGTGTGGCGTTATCGTAGTTCTTCAGCTTCATGCTTAGTTCAGTGATGTACTGGTTGTCTTTACCAAGCAGTTGTTGCACTTTCGAAACATTCACGTAGCTCTTGATATTATCGAGTGAACCGATGCCGAATTGAAAAGTGCCTACTATGCGAAAACGCATGGCAGTTCCCTTGGGAGTAGCGAGCGTAACAATGTCGCCTACATGAACATTTAGTTTGTTAGCTAAGCCATGCCCCATCAATATTCCGTTATCAATCGTAAGCAGGTTTTCGATTTTACCTGTTTTCATTTTATCGCTTAAGCCGGTCAGCTTCGATTCTTCAAGAATATCAACACCAGTAAGAGAACCGTTTATCTGCACCGGACCGCTTACATAAAATACTTGTGTAGAAAGCTGCGGACTTACTGCAATGATGCGTTCGTCTTTTTTCAAATCGTCAATAATGCGTTGCGAATTTTTAAGATTGGGAGTAATGTCTTTGGGCTTGGGATGATAAACTACGTTGATGACTTTTGCAGTATCTGAAATTTTATCTAGAATAGAATGTGAGTAATCGGTTTTAATATCGTTGTAAATGCGCACATCGGGAGTGGAAGACAGAAGCGTGTCTTCCAGAAACTCGTTGAAGCCCTGCATAAAACTAATCATGAGGATATACATGCCAATGCCGAAGGTTACTCCCAACATGGCAATAAACGTCTGCCGCTTTTTGGCGAGCAGATGTGTTTTCGCTATTTCAAAATTTACGCCCCACCCCACCCCTGCCCTCCCCGAAGGGGAGGGAGTAGGTTTGTCATTTATATTTTCACTGCTCTTCATATAGTTGTATTTAAGCCTCCCCTTCGGGGAGGTTTGGTGGGGTGTTTATTTTTCCTTCGGCAATACAATTTCGTCTCCTTCTTTCACTCCTTCCACCACTTCTACAAATTCAAGATTCTCTAATCCTTTTTTAATTTTCACTTTCGTGTTCATGCCTACGCTTTTTATTTCCACTTCATCATTTGCCTGCACAACATTCTTGGGGATGATAAGCGCGTTATCTTTTTTAGCTATGATAATGTTGGCTTCTACACTGGCGTGAACAAAATTCATTTCGTACTGCTCAGTAAACTCGGCTTCTACTTTAAAGCTCTGGTCGTTCTGATTCATGTTCGGATATATCTTGCTCACCTTGGCATTAAAAACTTTTGTGCCTGTTACATCCATCTTTACTACCACTTGCTGACCTATCTTTATTTTTTCAATATCGCTTTGGTCAACCGATAGCTCCAGAATTTTATTTCCCTTTTCGCCCACCACTGCTACCAAATCATTTCTACGAACGGCTTCGCCAAGGTCTTTGTAAGTATCATACACCATTCCGTCTATCATGCTTTTAATGCTGTAGTTAGAAAGGTCTACACCCGAAGCAGTGTATGAACTCTGCGCGTTCTTCAACTCCACTTTCAGTTGGTCTCTGCGGGTGTTGTAAGTTTCGCGCACCGATTTTAAATCGTTGCCCGATACTTCGTATGCCAATGCTGCCTGGTCGAACTGCGATTTGGTAACCGCCTGCGCATCGAACATATTTTTAAAGCGCGTGTAGTTGAGCGAGTCGTTGCGGAATTTTGCTTCGGCACTTTTAATGCGGCTTTTTAAATCAATCAGCAGCGATGAGTTTTCATCGCTGTTCATCTTTGCTAAATCGTAAGCTGAAGAAGCCGCGCCCAGCTTAGCCACACTTGCATCGTTCTGAATCTGGAAAATGCTTTCGCCTTTCTTCACTTCATCGCCACCTTCTTTATGCTTTGCTACAATGTATCCATCGCCAAGGGCAAAAACTTTGTATTCATTCTTCGGAACCAAAAAACCTGAAGCATACACTGCTTCGGTAATGCTCTTGCGCTCGGGCTTAATGGTTTTGGTTTTGTTGCACGATGCAAAGGTGAATGCAGCGATTGCGATGATTGCTAACATCAGGGTCCCGAAGCGGAGACCCTGATGAGACGAAAACTTTTTGTTCATATCCGTTTAATTTCTGTGGCAAATGAACACACAAAGGGCATGTATTGCAAGGCGTCTTTTTCGATGCGTATTATTTATATGGCGAAACGGTGGAGGGGTGGGTTGAGACGTTGAAAGCAATTTAACTCTCTGGCTGATGGAGCCTGAATAACAAAGTCGCGTCAGGGTCTCCGCGCTTTGGCGGGACCCGGACGAAAATAGCCGCGGGGTCTCCGAAGCCGGAAGACCCCGCGGGGCAATGCCATTAAGTTAAGGAGAATTGTAAAAAAGATGGCGGCTGTTAATGTCCCCCTTCGAAGGGGGAAGACAAAATTTTTGGTAGAAAAATTTTGTCGGGGGATGAATTTGGGCTTAACTTAATGGCATTGCCCGCGGGGACAAAAAGACAAAACTCCGCCAACTCGCTTCTCAATTTATAAGCACACTCGCCATTTCGCTCCAAGGGCTGCTCTTGGCTTCATCGCTGGTGTTGCGCCAACGGGCAAACGCATAAAAATATCTTCCTTTAAAAGCCGGCTCATCGAGTATTTTAGTAAAGCGTGCTTTTGAACTAAAAACAACACCTCCGGCATCGTTGTAATTGCTTGGCGGTGGGTTATCGCCCGGTTGATAAACGGGTGGAGTGGGCATGTTAGGTCCCACACTGCTCACTGTTACCCGCAACTCTATGCCATCGGAATCGGGGTGAATACTGGGCAGCGTGCTGTCGCTTTCTACGCGGCACTCAATTTGAACCTGCAAACCACCCAATGCTTTAAGCAACACATACGGTAAAGTGGCAATAGGGGGGCGGCTGCTCGGTGTATCCATACCCGGGTTAATACCCAGCAGGGTTTTTTCGCCTACGGTTATAGCCGAATTGTAACGCAGGTTTTCTTTCACAAAATCGCGGATAATTTTTTCGTACACCTTACGCGCTTCCTTATGGTCGTTATTTTTTGCCTTGGTGCGGTCGTTAGGGTTAGCAATGGCAGTATAAAAGGGCTGATAAGTGGCTTGAGCCGCCTGCAGCGCGGTAACTTTAGCCGGTGCAATACCCCATGCCGCTTTGTTGGTGTCGGTCATGGTTACTAAGTTAATCTGAAAATCGTTGAACTCGTTGTGAGGACTGGGAATGTAATCTTCTGCTGTTGACATAGTCTTAAAATTTAAAAGGTTAAAAAATAGGGTGTTTTGGTCTTCAAAAGGAGGTATAAGTAGTTTCTCTTCACTTTTAAGAGGACTCCGAAAACTTTCCAGAGAGTTCCGAAAACATTTCAGAGAGTTCTTAAAACTTTTAAGAGGACTCCGAAAACTTCTCAGAGGGTTCCGAAAACATTTGCCGAATTCAACAGAGCTCTTGCCGAACTCACCAAATGCTTACAGGATGCTACCGAGCCTTACCTTTCTCTTCTTCAAAGAACGGATGCGAAGGTGCAGCGTGTGGCGGTGCCCGTCAATACCCTGCTTAGGGTAAAGTAGTTAAAGCATACGCAGGGTGCTTAGCAGAAAGAACCAATTATCTATAGTAAAATGCTGCTGGTGCAATGCCTTGGCAATGGCAATTATGAGGCAGTGGGTGTTTAGCTTTTTGTAAATGTTTTTGCGGTGGGTGTGTACCGTAGCCGGGCTAAGGTGTAACTTATTTGCTGTTTGCTCTTCGGTTAATCCGCAGGCAAGTAACAGCAGCACTTCCTTCTCGCGGTGGGTAAGGGTTTTGCTTTTCATGATATTGGGTTTTGATGAACCGGCAAAATTATAGCAGCCAATACCACTTATGCAATCCCTGTTTTCCGTGATATTTATCCGCGCAATCCACACTGCTTTGCGTGTAACAAATTGTTATTCCTAATCACTTTATGTTTATTTCATGTTTCATTTACAGCCATGAACCACCTTTACTTTGGCGACTCGCTTTTTGTCCCCCTCTGGAGGGGGAAAACAAAATTTTCCTGCCGGAAAATTTTGTTGGGGGAGGAAATTCCTAAACTTTAAACTATGAATCATCTTTATTTTGGCGATAGCTTAGATATACTAAAGCAGCTAACCGCACAGCATCCGCAGGGCTTTATTGATTTAGTTTACATAGACCCGCCTTTTAATAGTAAGCGAAACTATAATGTGCTGTTTGAAACCGTTGACCTGCACGATGCCAAAGCGCAGAAAGAAGCATTTGCCGATACCTGGAGCAACGTAAGCTATAAAGACACTATTGAAGAACTAAAAACCATTGACCTTAACCTAAGTAAGTTTTTAGATGCGCTCGATAACATTGGTATTAGCCAGGGCGCGGTAAGCTACCTTACCACTATGGCTATACGTATTTACTACATACACAAAGTGCTAAAGCCCACGGGTAGTTTCTATTTGCACTGCGACCCCACCATGAGTGCTTATTTAAAATTGGTTTGCGATTTAATTTTTGGTGAAAAAGGATTTAGGAATGAAATCATTTGGAAAAGAAGAACGGGAAGTAATAGTGCAGTGCATACTGCAAAAGAGTTTGGAAATACTGCTGACATTATTTGGTTCTATACTAAAGGAAAAGAATGGTCATTTCATTCCCAATATTCTGAAGGAGATGAGGCATATAAGGCATATCTTGAAAATTCATTTTCTAAAGTTGATGAGAAAGGAAGAAGATATATGAGTGATAATCTGGCGAACCCTGCGCCACGTCCAAACCTTATGTATGATTATAAAGGATACAAACATCCTAAAAATGGCTGGGCAATTTCCAAAGAGAAAATGGAGGAGTGGGATAAAGAAGGCAAGTTGATTTTCCCTGAAAATAAAGAAGGAAGAATAAGGCGGAAGAGGTATTTAGATGAAGTTAAAGGTAAACCCGTGCAAAATATTTGGGATGATGTAGGTGCAATTTCATCTCAAGCCGATGAAGCACTCGGCTACCCTACCCAAAAACCCGAAGCACTTTTAGAAAGAATAATACAAGCCAGCAGCAACGAGGGCGATGTAGTGGCAGATTTCTTTTGCGGCTGCGGCACTACCGTAGCTGCCGCGCAAAAGTTAAACCGCAAATGGATAGGGGTTGACATTAGCCACCTGGCAATTGGTTTAATACGCAAACGCTTAATAGATACTTACGGAGAAAAGATTGTAAAAACCTTTACCGTAGATGGTTTGCCCAAAGATGTAGGCAGTGCCCGCGCACTTGCCATTGCCCCGCAAGGCAGAATGCACTTTCAGGATTGGGTGATAGAAACATTATTGGGCGGTGTTGCCAACGAAAAGAAAACAGGCGATGGCGGCTACGATGGCTACACTACTTTAGAAGTTGACAAAGGCAAAAAAGAAATTGTACTCATAGAAGTAAAAAGTGGCGGGCTAACGGTTAATCAGTTTCGCGGCTTCTGCAAAACGGTGCAGCAACAAAAAGGCGCAGTAGGTATTATGGTTTGCTTTGCCGAGCAAATAACCAAAGGCATGTTAAGCGAAGCCAAAGGCGAAGGTTACTTCCGCAACGATTTATTCGGCAACCGTTTTGATAAAATACAAATCATTTCGGTAGAAGACTTACTCGAAGGCAAACTGCCCGACCTGCCGCGCAGCACCGAAACAGGTCCGTTTAAAAAAGCCGAAAAAGCCGAGAAGAAGAGTAAAGGGCAAAAGAGTTTGTTTTAATTCGCATTCATAAAACCACCCAATGCACCTATATACAGTAAGCCACCAATTACAGCAAACCCTGCTTAGTAGAGACGAAACAGGAATGGGCTATCAAATTGCGGAACTTCACAAACCATATGAATATGAAAGGCATAGGTATGTGGTGCTTAATGCCGAAATTGCTTTTAGAACAAATGAACGTGAAGAATTTACAATGCTATTCCACTCGCGCAGCTACTCATATATAAAAGCACAGGCAACCGGAAACATTACTCTTATGTTCGATAAAGTGTTATCGCGTACTGAATGGCATTCTGTTCTTAATGAAAGTACTGCGTGGCCCTCTACTCCTGCAAAAGATAGTAAAGTTGAATATGCTGCCGACAAGGAAAAATTTGTACGGCTTTCGGCATACGAAGATGATAAGCGTGTAGATAAAGTGAATAGAAAGTTTTTACCCGGAACGTATGCTACTACCGAAGCCGATTATATACTTTGTGTAAGTACTTCAGATGATCCGGTTGAAAGATACGCTCTACCTAATGATGAGCTCATTCAATATGCTTTTTACAACCAACCTAAAAGCAACGATAAATTGCAACGGGGAACAGTAGAGCCGGCAAATGGCAAAAGAGGTGGCGGCAAAGAAGTTATCTTTCCTGACGGCACTTCGAATGAAACCTATCTTGGTATGGTTCTTTATGGTAACTTTATGTAGCAATTATGGTAAGTAACCGCATTAAACTTCCCGAAAATTTTATACAGCAGCTTACACAGTTGCCTGAAACCGGTATGGGTTACCAGCGTGTAAAAGTTATTTTAAACAATGGGCAAATCTTATTGCATCATCTTGTTTTCAATTCCAGTTTCCTTCAATTAAAAGAGGGCGAAAACATTACACCTGAACAAATTCAAAAGATAGAATTGGAAAAGTAATTTACTCTTCGTAGGTTTCCTTATCCGTGGGTGTCCCACCACAACAAAATTTCCCTGCGCAGTTTAAGCTAGCGCAGAGTCCGAGGCGAGACTCTGCCGGGGGGATTTAAATTGTCACAGAATTGTCATTTTTTTAGGTGACGGCAACATTTTTTATTGCTTGTGGCAAAATGGGTTTACTTTTAGTGCCTAAACCACACACCCATGAAAAACCATCTACTTCGCACTCTCGTATTTACATTTCTTATTTCTCATTTCTCATTTTTAATTGGAAACGCGCAGTGGGTGAGTATACCCGATACTGGTTTCAGAGTTTGGTTGACTTTGAATTATCCGCAGTGTATGAACGGCAACCAAATGGATACCAACTGCCAAGCTATATTGAATACAACGGTGATTAACGGTTTCCCTGCTGTAACTATCGAAAATTTAGAAGGAGTTCAGTATTTTGATAACCTTGAGCGACTGAATTGTAGCAGTTATTCTCTGAACGTATTGCCCGCATTACCCAAAAACTTAATTGAGCTACAATGCGCAGGCTGCCGCCTCGACAGTCTTCCCGCTTTACCCAATAGTTTAGTGGCGCTTTCCTGCGCATATAACTTGTTACACTATCTGCCAGCATTGCCGGTTGGTTTAGCAGATTTAAGATGCGAAGGCAATCAACTAACTGTACTGCCTGCGTTGCCCGATAGTTTAAGGTTACTTACTTGCTCCAGTAACCAACTTACCGGTATGCCTTATCTGCCGAGCAAGTTATTGTTTTTGTATTGCGATGAAAATCTAATCAGCGCACTCCCTACCTTACCGGATAGTTTACTGGTGTTGTATTGTGGCAGCAACCTGCTCACCAGTCTCCCTAATTTGCCAAGCACATTAAACACTTTGTTGTGCCATAGCAACCAGCTAAATACATTACCCAACCTACCTAATGGGCTTACTTCGCTTTACTGCCATACCAACCAGTTAAGCAGTCTTCCTGAATTACCTGACTCTTTATATGAATGTCATGTTTACAATAACCCAATAACCTGTCTGCCATTATTGAAACGAATTGTGGAACTAGATTTTTCTAATACCCTTATTACCTGTTTGCCAAATCGGGGAAACATTTCTTATAGTAATCCGCTTTTAAATACCGTGCCTGTATGCGATATTTATAACCAAAATGACTGTGAAGTTTTCTGGAATATCAGCGGCAAGGTTTATTTAGATGATAATAGTAATTGTCAGTACGACTCTTCCGATTTTACTTTAGCCGGAATAAAATTAAAACTGTGGAATGGCAATACCCTCCTGTGGGAGACGATTACCACCAGTGACGGCTTTTACTCATTTAATACAGATAGCTTTGCTGCTTATTTCATTACTGCCGATACTGCGGGTATTGCATTTAATGTCAGTTGTCCTTTCAATGGAATTCAAAATGCGATGGTTACCCCTTTAGATTCGTTTGTTGAGGATAAAGACTTTGCTCTTGAGTGTAAACCGGGTACTGATTTAGCAGCGTGGAGCATAGCGGGTAGATTTTCTACCGGTAGAATAAGCGAGGTAAATATTCTTGCAGGAGTTTACCATGCGCATTGCGCCCAAGGGGTAAGCGGCACAGTACAGGCAGCCATTAGTGGAAACGCAAGCTATGTAGCTCCGGCAAATGGTGCGCTTATGCCCGATTCTGTGGTTGGTAATGTTATTACCTGGCACATTACCGATTTTAGTTTAGTTGATTTTTTTACCGCTTTTAATATTATGGTGCAAACCAATACTACTGCGGCAATAGGCACCAAAATTTGCATTACTCTTTCAATATATCCCGATACTATTGGGGATTATAACCCTGCCAATAATATACTTACTAATTGCTTTACGGTAGTTGGCTCCTGGGATCCTAACGATAAACAAGTGTACCCCGAAGGAGCTATTGACACAGCACAAGAATGGCTTACCTACACCATCCGCTTCCAAAACACCGGCACCGATACGGCTTATCATGTTTACATTACCGATACACTCGATAATGATTTAGATGCAGGTAGTTTTCAGTTGCTTGCATACAGTCATCAGCCCATGGTGCAGCTAAAAGAAAATGCTGTGCGCTTTAACTTCCCCAACATTATGCTGGTAGATAGCCACGCTAACGAGCCGCTAAGCCACGGCTATGTGCAATACAAAATCAAAATAAAAGACAACAAGCCCATAGGCACAGTCATTAACAACACTGCCTTTATCTATTTCGATTTTAATGCGCCAGTGGTAACAAATACTACGGTTAATACTATTGCAACAATTACGGCTGTTACTCCCCTCTCCTTCGGAGAGGTGGGGGTGAGGTTATACCCTAATCCTGCGAGTAACAGTGTTACTATTAGTATAGATGAATCAGGCACTGGTCAGACGACTTTGAGTCGTCCGACCACTATTACCATTACCGACATAACAGGTAGAAAAATGGCGGCTGTTCAACTAATCACTAATCACCAATCACTAATCACTGATTTCGCCAACGGAGTTTATTTCGTAACCATTACCGACAATCAAAGCAGAAGCGTAACGAAGAAGTTAGTGGTGAGTAAATAGTCCTCTCGTCTGTAGCGGAGCCCGCGCGTGAGGGACGAGGATGAAAAGTCAATAGCATTTAAAATGCTCTGAAGGAGTCCTTTGGACAAGGAACCAAAACATCCTCGTTGCTCTGCGCAATGCAAGGCTTCAAACGAGAACGAGAGGGTTATTAATCCACTACCAGCTTTCCCGCAACAAAATCCTTTTCATTGGTGCGCAGCATATAACTGTAAATACCTTTGGGGAGCGAAGTATTGCGGTAAACATATTCTGTTCTTCCGCCCGAAAGATTTATTTCATCTACCAATTCTCCAAGCAGATTAAAGATTTTGATACTGCCTGTTTTGTAGTTACTTCCTTTTATTCTGAACGTAGTTTGTTCGGTAAACGGGTTAGGAAACACCTGAACAGAAATTCCTTCGCCAGCGATATTACTTATAGATGAAACAACGCAGTTTCCATCTTCCACATTGGCAAGCGGATTATAATTAAGTGCGGAAGTATCCATGCAGCCGTAAACTTTAGCTACACATCCACCGGTATCTGCATTAGCCAGCGGATTGTAATTGATGCAGGCAGTATCCTTTGCGCCAAAAACGAAACACGATGCAGGAGCAGTAAGCGCACGGAAAGCATTTACTTTTCCGTAGCCATAAGCATTGTTGGGCGAGTTGCCCGTAAAGTTGTCGCG
>JBKJJB010000028.1:0-4296 GCA_046598235.1 Chitinophagales bacterium | reverse complement strand
CTCCTTGCTGATGATGACGCGGAAGACTGCATGTTCTTTGATGAGGCATTAAGCGAAATTGATCTGTCAACGCAACTTAATATTGTGAAAGATGGCGTACAACTCATGAATTACCTTTTTGCCAATACTCACCAGCTTCCGCATGTTCTTTTCCTTGACCTCAATATGCCTCTCAAGAATGGGTTTGAGTGTCTCGAAGAGATAAAACTCAGCATGGAATTAAAATCTATTCCTGTCATCATCCTTTCCACTTCGCGCCAGGATAATATTATTAACCTGCTCCGCAAAATCGGAGCCGACCGGTATATTCGAAAGTCTGTAAATCTTGCGAAGCTCAAGCAAATGATTCATCAAGCTCTTAATATTATTATAGAAAGCAAATTGAGTCAGCCGTTAAAAGAAACTTTTGTACTTAATGCTTTATATGAACTGAAATAAACTACCTCAAGTTACTGAAATCTCTTCTCCAGTCATAAACAACAGATGCCATTGCTCAAAGCAATGGCATCTGTTGTTTATAAAATCTGCGCGCTTTATATTTATCCTTTCTGTTTCTTTTGTTTTATTTTCATCTTATCCATTTCCATTCCGCACTTCGAGCATTTACCTGCACTGTCATGGCAATAAACGCAGTATAAAGTTCCGTCCTTCATTTTTGTTTCGGTGCTATTGTGGCATTGACCTTTCACCGGGGGAATTGTCCAGTCGCATTTTGAGCAGCCATATTTCTCAACGCTTTCCATTTCCATTTTTACCAGGCCCATTCCGCATTTAGAACATTTGCCTGCTTTATCGCTTGTAACGTTGCTGTGCATAGGGCAGTAGTACTTGCCTTCCTTCACCATAGCCATTTTGTGATGCGAACACTTTCCTGCCTTAGAAGAAATATGGTCGCACTTGGGGCAGGCATATTTACCATCGGGCTTAACTGCTTTTGTTTCAGTTGTTTTCACCACTGTAGTTTTTGTTTCACTAACCATATTGGTTTGTGCAAATACGCCTGTGCTGATAATGACACCGATTGCAATTAGAAATAATTTTTTCATAAGTTGTTTTGTTTAGGAAGAATGAATACGAATGCTCTTAGCATTCAACGCAATTTCAATGCCCGCTATTTTTCGATGCTTCTTAAGTTTTGCAAATACACTGTCATAAATTTTCGTTTGGCAGGATATTTATAGAATAGATTTCTGTGTTATAATTCATTTACAAACTGCGTTTGATGAAAAAAAAATTACTCTCCTTTCTTCCTGTTACACTTTTACCTTTGCTCATGCTCTTGTTGAATGGATGTGCTGTGAAACATGCCGAGGTTAAAAAAACAATGCTGCGTGCCTCCGACAAAGCAGAGACACCTTGGAACCTTAGTTTTTCTCCGAACCCGATAAAAGAAAACGTAACCGTTTCGTTCAATTATCAATCAACCGAAAAAGGAAGCATAAAAATTTATGATGAATTAGGGCAACAGATTCAGAA
Organism: Chitinophagales bacterium; assembly: GCA_046598235.1. GTDB lineage: Bacteria > Bacteroidota > Bacteroidia > Chitinophagales > LD1 > Bog-950. Next base: position 2,820 of record JBKJJB010000028.1, on the reverse strand, counting down.
GAAAGAAATAGAAGTAACGCCCGGCTCCAATTCAATTCTTGTTCTTGTAGATGATTTGCCTAATGGTATCTACATCATCGAAGCCTATGCCGGAAGCCGCCAGCTGGGTATCAAGAGAATCACTAAAGAGTAATCCATTCCTTTTATTGAGGTATTTACTCCCCGATAAAGCGCTTTGTATTCCGTATGAAATTCATTGCCGGCAATTCTTTTCTAATCCCAAGGCACGGAATGATGGAATAATGGATAATTGGAACAGCTCGGACTTTATTTATTTCCACTATTCCATCATTCCATTCATCCATTCTTCTCCCAAACAGGCACACCGTTCGCAACCCATTACCAAATGTTGTTTTATGCGGGTTGTTTTTTTCTTCTGTGTTCTAATATCAGTAGTTTGTTTTAGTTCCTGCGATTTGCGGTATGTTACCACCAACATCTATAACCGTTATGTTATAGATGCACCGTATGATGTCATCATTGTTCCGGGAACTCCTTATGATACGGTACAACCTTCCGGCTTATTCAAAGCCCGAATATATTGGGCCAAACAATTGTATGACCGTGGCATTGCCCGCAATATTATTTTTTCGGGGGCAGCGGTTCATACTCCCTATGTGGAAAGCGTGGCGATGAAAATTTATGCCAGCGCATTGGGAATACCCGCCTTTCACACTTTTGTGGAAATAAGAGCCACTACCAGCAAGGAAAATGTATTCTACGGATGGAAGATGGCGCGCCAGTTAGGGTTCAAAAAAATTGCCTTAGCCACCGATCCTTTTCAATCTCTTTTCTATAGTTTTTTAAGCAATATATATCCTCGCGACCTCGCTTACCTTCCTCTTAGCATGGACTCTATCCGAAAATTCGCTACTCAGTTACCCGATATTTACATAGATGCACAAAGTGCTTTCATTCCCGATTTTGCTCCACCTGAAAAACATCGCTACACAAGAAGCTCTCTTCGCAATAGCTTTCTTGAAATACAGGAATAACATGATAGCGATATATAGAAAGTGGGGAGTATTATCCCCAGTTAAATCGTTAATCATCCTCATTTTCATCAGTTTGGGGAAACCCTACAACAAATAACCGTTAAAGGCGCATGGTATGATTATTGGCAATTTAAACTCGTAAGAGAAATCATCAAAAGAGTCTTTCCTTCAGTGTACAGGGTGGGGTTAGTGGGTAACCTCACCCGCTTTTTACACGAAGCAAGACTCCGTTCTACGATTCTTCTATATATACCGGGCGGGGGTTAGTGGGTAACCCTCCGCCCACTTTTTTTTTTGAAGAAGAACCAACTCCACTTTAAGTTAGTAAACCTCTTTCCTAATTTTATAATAGCATTAGGCGCATAAGGAAATTCATACAAATCGTTGATGATTACACAGATAACAGCCATAGATTACACTGATAAAATCCAAAAATCAATGTATTTATCTGCGTAATCATCCGTCAGGAAAGTATTTTTATTTATGCGCCTAATCCAGTTTTGTAATACCGATGACTTTTAGGCATAAAAAAAGGGGAGTTAACTTAATAACCCCACCCACACCTTGAAAGGAAGAGAATCCTTTCTTTTAATGAAGACGTTTTTGTTTTTTCGAAAAAGAGCTTAATCCTTTCTAAACTAAATCAACTAAACCGCACGATTGGAATCATCTGATTCTTCCTCTTCTTGTTCTCTGTTTTCGTTGCGTGTTGCTTCACTGCCTTCTTCTTTTTCGTATTCAGCACCGGGTTGCTCTGCATTGGTGCCTCTATACTTTTCTTCGTTCTGCTGACGCTCGCCTTTTATTTCCGGCTGTTGCTGGTTTCCCGCTTGCGGATTAGGATCCTGCTTTTTTTGGGGATCGTTTTTTTGAAATGGATTTTGTTGTTGTTCCTTACCCGACCTTCCTTCTACTTGCGGAAAGTCTTTCTTTTTAGGGTCTTGTTGTTTGTCATCGTTTTCACGATTTTGTTGTCCTGCCTCTCCTTTCGGATTTTTTTGATTTGGTTCCATAGTTATTATGTTTTAGACTATGGAAGGTTCAACAATAGTACCAGCGGTTTTAGCTATAGTATTGAGGTCAATTTTCCTCAAAGCATCCGCTTAGTAACAATTTGATTTAATTATTTGAGTAGGAAGTTCCTCACAACCTCATAGAGGCCACATTTATTTCATCAGCTTCATGCTTAATGATGAAAACAGCGGTCTTGTCGGGCACAATTCCACCTCCGTAATGCAGTACATATACTTTCGTAAACTCAGCTCCGAAGAATAAGATATTAGAAGAATAATAAACCCATAACAGAATGATAGCCATACTCGCAGCCGCACCGTATGTATGACTGACCATGGAGTTGGTGAGGTAAAGACTGATGAGACTTTTGCCGATAAGAAAAAGAAAGGATGTGAAACAGGCTCCAACACAAGCATCACGCCACCGTATAGTAGCATCGGGCAGCACTTTGAATATAACAGCGAACAGAGAAGTAATGACTACAAAAACGATAGTGGAGTCGAGGATATGAAAAATGTAAACGTTGGCATCGGCAAAATATAATAGCAAGCGGTCACTGAGCAGATCAAGCGTTGCACTTACAACCAGCGATATGAGCAGAATGAATCCTAAACTGATGATTAGGGAAAAGGATATAAGGCGGTTCTTAATTATTCTTAGCCAACCCTTTTTCGGTTTGGCTTTTATTGACCAAATATAGTTTAGCGCCTCCTGAATTTCAGTGAACACAGCGGTGGCAGCTATCAGAAGAACAACCACACCAATAAGTGCCCCCATAACTCCCTGTTCGGTTGCCTGAATATTTTTTATT
>JBKJJB010000319.1:0-6464 GCA_046598235.1 Chitinophagales bacterium | reverse complement strand
CTGCTGGTGGGGGTTTTTATTTGTAAAAAAGCGAACTAAGTTTAGAAGTAAGAAAATGATCGTATCAGAAAATTATAAGTTAAGAATGAAAGAAGCCCTTCGGTTGGCGCTGCCTATTATTGCAGGACAACTAGGACAGGTATTGATGGGTTTTTTCGATGCCGTTCAGATTGGTGGGCTTGGTTCTACCTATATTGCCGCAGCCGGTTTTGCAAATACTATCTACTGGACTGTCAATCTACTTGGCTTAGGAATTTTGTTTGCGGTTTCTCCTTTAGTATCCGAAGCATTTGGCGAAAAGAAAGGTTATAAAGCAATCGGGATTTTCAGATCAGGATTAAAAGTCTCTATAGTTATTTCTATAATTTTTACGGTTGCTATGTTTATCATAACTGCGCATCTTGATATTTTTAAAGAGAGCGAAGCCGTGAACGGACTTGCTTCCCGGTATTTAGGCATACTTAATTTCTCAACCCTTTTCATGTTGTTATTTACCGCAGGTAAACAATTTATGGATGGTATGGGAAGAACAAAAATTGGGATGTATGTTACGCTAGGCGGATTGTTGCTCAACATTTTCCTCAATTGGATTTTAATTTATGGTAATTGGGGCGCACCCGCTTTAGGAATTGAAGGAACAGCTATAGCAACATCTATTGCAAGAGTTACAATGACTATAGCCATAATGGTTTTTATATGGCGCGATAAACAGGTTAAGAAATTACGCGAAGAGTTTCAAAATTCTGAAGTAAGGGACAAAAGTTATGTTGTTGAAATCGTCCGTATTGGTGTTCCTGCGGGCTTACAATTCTTTTGGGAAGTAGCAGCTTTCAGTGCCGCGCTTATCATGAGCGGATGGTTGGGGGAACAGTATCTTGCTTCGCATCAAATAGCGATCAGTTTAGCATCGGTTACTTTTATGATACTTACAGGAATAGCCGCAGCCGGAACTATCATGACAGGATTCAGCTACGGAGCAAAAGACCTTGAAGGTATTCGCATGGCAGGTAACACCATTTTAGTTCTCACGTTGGTTATCGAACTGATATTCGCTGTACTGTTTCTTATTCTCAAAGATACTTTGCCTTTACTGTATACTGATAATGCAGAAGTAATTTCAATTGCCTCCGCCATGTTGGTTTTTGCTGCGTTCTTTCAGGTGAGCGATGGATTTCAGGCGGCAGCGGCAGGTGCTTTGCGCGGCATTCAGGATGTAACCATACCTGCCATTATTGCATTTATTTCTTACTGGATTATAATGGTGCCGTTATGTTACGTGCTTGCCTTTAATTTCCATTTAGGATTGAGCGGGATTTGGATAGGATTTATTGTGGGACTAACTATAGCTGCGATATTACAAATAGGCAGGTTTAAACTTAAGGTGCGCTCAAAAAAATTTAAGGAATTATAAAAAAGACCGTTGACTACACGAGTAATCAACGGTCTTTATAAGTAGTGGTCCCACCTGGGCTTGAACCAGGGACCCTTCCGACTAAGGTCGGAATGCTCTAACCATCTCTTCAATCTTTTTCCGCGACTTCCATGCTTTAATCTCTTTTTCGCGTTTCATCGCTTCATGTTGAGTTTCAAATTGTTCAGAATAAACAATTTTCCAATCGCTTACTTTTCCCGTAAAGCCTTTATGGTTTGCGTTATGCTTATAAAGCCGTTCTTCTAATGATGTGCCGGTGTATCCTGTATAGTATTTATCAAGCTGAGAAGAATGTAAAATGTAAACATGAAAAGCCATAAAAAAAGGAGCTGCCCGAATGAGCAACTCCCTGTGGTCCCACTTGGGATTGAACCAAGGACCCCTTGATTATGAGTCAAGTGCTCTAACCATCTGAGCTATAGGACCAATTTTTTAAGAACAAAACTTAACACCGAACCAATGACCCTTCCGACTTTAGGTCGGAATGCTCTAACCAACTGAGCTATAGGACCGGCTGTGAATTTTTCAAAACAGCGCACGAAAATAATTATTCAATCCTATTTTCGAAACCATGAAAGAATTCAAAAACCTAATCTTCGATATTGGCGATGTAATCATTGATATTGATTTCACTGTAACAGTCTCAGCATTTCAGAAATTAGCGGCAGTCGATTTTTCTGAAATCATTTCTTACACACAGCAACACAAAATATTCGACCTGTTGGAAACAGGCAAAATAAGCGCACAGCAATTTCGTGATGAACTAAAAACTTTTCTGAAACCCGAAATTACAGATGATGAGATAAATGCCGCATGGAACACTATTATTATTGCCTATCCCGAACCTAAATTTCGTCTGCTAAAAGAACTTAAATCAAATTATAGAACTTTTGCGTTGAGCAATACCAACGAAATTCACGTTGCCACTTTCAACCAAGCTGTAAAAACAAAGTTCGGAGTGAAAGATTTCGGAAGTTTTTTTCATCATGCCTATTACTCAAATGAAATAGGTTTCCGTAAACCGGAAAAGGAGATTTATAAATGGGTGCTTGAAAAAGAAAATTTAAATCCACTCGAAACGTTTTTTGTGGATGATAATTTGGCAAATGTAGAAGCCGCTAAAGATTTAGGAATACAAGCATATCAACTTACTGACCGCAACAGATTGCATGAACTCCTTGCTGAATTGAAGATAATATGAATCTAAAACTGGTTTCTTTTCTATTACTCACTTTCCATTTTTTGCTTCTTCGTGCCGGAAGCGGTTTCGTATTTCTTGCTGATACTTCAAAACTTTTCTACGTCAGTAACAACGAAATTTATTCTGCTGGTAAACATGATTTACTCTATTTTCAAAAAGGAAATATTTTTTTCAGCGGCTCTACCGATGAAAAGCAGAATATTTTCCTGATGACTACTTCCATGAATCCTTCAAGCGACAAGCTTGAATTGATTTATGAGAAAGATAACCGAGTAGAAGGATTCTCTTTCAAGCAGTATAAATTCTATTTAGGCAAACCGGAATCGGACGAACTAAAAGAAGCAAGTGAGTTAATCCATATCGAGAAATCAAAAAAGTGGCTGGCATTTTATTCATCCCTGAATGATTCACTGCTTGCCTACTACAATGGCGATTCACTTCCTTCTTCAACAGCTATTGTGGTGGCATATACGCTCATCAAAAAGTTTGAATTGGATAAAAAGATAGTAATTCAACCAATACTTCTACCACAAACCAACTCTTATTCCACCATACGACCTATGTGGGGCAACGCCACTGCCAACGAATGGATGTGGGATGGTAACATATTGCGCCCCCGCTGGAATGTTGACCCGCGTCTGGCTTGGACTTTTGATGGACAAACCATCAAACCTTACTACAGCAATAATATTTATGCGCAATATTCATGGGATGGAGAAACCTTTAAACCCATTTGGCGAAACAACCGTGCAGAAGAATGGAGTTGGGATGGCAGACTAATGAAACCCACCTGGGACACCGATTGGGCAAATCAATATTTGATTGAAAGCGGAGTTGTAAAGCCCTGGTCGAATGTGCATACTGAAAAAGAATGGCGCTTAGATGGTACCATTCCCATTCCTCTTATCATTCTTATATTAAGTGGTATTGCCAAAACTTATTAGTATTGATTGTACTAAAATGATTATAGTTTAGATTAGCACTTCCATTAAAACTGAAAACTATGAATAGAATGACTTTGATGATTGCTGTAGCTGTATTTATCCTAAGTGCGTGCCACCCCAAAACCCAAGCAGAAAAAAATCCGGTTCCCGTTGCCGAATCAAAAGAAGGGGAAACGGTAAAACTTTCAGATTTAGCAACTAATAAAGATGTGGTTTGCGGAATGATTCTCGAAGGACAAGGTATTGCAGATACTACTCTGTACAGAGGACAGATGTATGGCTTTTGTGCATCGGAATGTAAAGCGGAATTCTGGAAAGATCCCAAGTCCTATTTAACTCAATAATAATTCAAATATGCCATCAAGTAAAATTACGGGAGTAGGAATGTACGTTCCTGAGACAGTAGTAACCAACGATGATCTGGCTAAGATAATTAACACCAGTGACGATTGGATTACCGAAAGAACCGGAATTAAAGAACGAAGGTTTTTTAAAGAAGGTGAAGATACCGTGTCAAAGATGGGAGCCCATGCCGCTGAAATAGCACTTGAGCGTGCTGGTAAGAAACCTGAAGACGTTGACTTTATAGTATTTGCTACCCTTAGTGCAGATTATTGTTTCCCTGGTTCGGGAGTTCTGATGCAACGTAAACTGCCATTCAGAAATATAGGTGCTTTGGATGTTCGCACACAATGCTCAGGTTTTATCTATGCGCTTTCGGTTGCTGACCAGTTTATTAAGTCAGGAATGTATAAAACCATTCTTGTGGTAGGTTCTGAAGTGCAGTCCAATGTATTTGAGATGAGCGACCGCGGAAGAGATATGGCTGTAATTTTTGGTGATGGCGCAGGAGCCGTTGTGCTGGAAGCTACCGAAGAAAAGAACAAAGGCATCCTAACTACTAAGCTCCACAGCGATGGAAAATTTGCCGAAGAACTTTATTTGGAGCACCCTGGTTCACGAAGAAAGGTGCGCTACACGCAGGATATGTTTGAGAAGGGCGAGTTACTTCCTTACATGAATGGCAAATTGGTTTTTGTAAATGCTGTGAAATATTTCCCCGAAGTTATTCGCGAAGCATTAACAGAATGTAATCTGAAAGAATCCGATATTGATTTACTGGTTCCGCATCAGGCAAATGCCCGTATCACTTCCCATATTCAAAAGGATATGAACCTACCGGATGAAAAGATTGTGTCTAACATTCACAAATACGGAAACACAACTGCCGCCTCTATTCCTATCGCCTTATGCGAAGCATGGCAGGATGGAAGAATTAAAGAAGGCGACTTAGTTGCGTTGGCAGCATTCGGAAGCGGATTTATGTGGGCAAGTGCCCTCATTAGATGGTAAGACCTCTCCTAAATCCTCTCCGAAAGAGAGGACTTTATTTTCATCTTACTTTTCGTCCCCTTGCCACCCGCTGTTTAATATCCATTTTCTGAATCTTACGAAGGTCAACCATCAAGGAAGCATACTTACTATCAGGATGGGTGTAATACTCTTTATCGGAATAATGAACTTTGCCAATACTATTGCTCCAGTCCGAAGCAAGCAAAACATATTTTTCACCTGCATTCGGGTTAACGCCAAAGCTTAGATAATGGTTGTCACTCATTTCAAAACTCACCAGCATTTTATTCTGCTTAGGAATTTCAGTGAGTACTCCGGGCGTTCTTTCACGAATCAGAATTTCTTCCACTTGCTTTCCGTTGATAGTTTTAATCTTTCCTTGTACAATCTCGGTTGAACCCTGTGATAGCTCGCGGTGGAGTACTACATCATGTGATACATAAAACTGAATGCGCTTTATCTGGTCATCGTTCCAGTTATACTTCTTCTTCATCGCATCGGTATAAGGAACTAAATTTTTACAGGAAGAAAGAAGCGTAGCAAGGGTAATAAACAAAATGAGTTTGCGCATGATATATATTTTTTTTGTGTTGGATGCCAATTACAATGCCAACAGAAAGTAGGATGATAAAACAGGCGATAAGTTTAGCGCAGCAAAGAAAATTTTAAGGTTTTTTCTGAATGTGCTGTTTGCAGACGGATGAAATAAATTCCGTTCGCTTGATTGCTCATATCGAATGATATTGAACCTTGAGCAGTATTCAACAACTCATTTGTCAGAATCTCCTCTCCCATTACATTCAACACTTTCACACTCACTTTTTCTGCACTGCTCATAGCATAATTTACATGCACCATTCCGTTTGAAGGATTCGGAAAGATTAAAGCATTCATCTGTTCAGCTTCTGCTTCATCAACCGAAGTTGGATTACCATCCACTACTTCAAAACGGTCGAAACCCATTTCTACAACATTCGGATTGCTTACGGTGGGGTCGCTGGCATCTACAATCAGACGCATGTTGTTAGTAGCACTTATAAAATCGCGGATACGAAAAGTTCTTTGCACCCATAAGTTAGCCGCTACCAATGTTTGGGCAGGGTTCACTTCTTCTACCGTTGCATTCACCGAACCATTGTTGAGCTTTATCGTCATTTTATCATCGGGTGTATTGGCGTTTTGCGAACCATTGTAAAACCATCTTGTATAACGCAGATACGGGTCGGTATAACCCGATAAATCAAAAGAAGGAGAAATAAGCGTTACGCCTCCGTTGTCAATATCATCGGCAGTGGCATTGCTGCTGCTGTTGCCGCTTACCACACACTTCAAACCGAAATCATTCTGTGCATCCACAGCAGGATTAGCAGCATCGCCTATGTAAGTAGTTCCCAAAGGAAGAACTCTTGTTAGAAAACCCGAAGAAGAAGTATTATTAAATGTCCAGCTAAAGTCCATCATAAAATCATCGTAGTAATGATGGTTATCAATTGGAATAACCATGCCTGTAGTGGCGGAGTTGATGAGCGTATTC
>JBKJJB010000243.1:0-10550 GCA_046598235.1 Chitinophagales bacterium | reverse complement strand
CTGCTTTCGATAAAGCTTCGCAATACTTCAACATTAAGCAGGTTAAGGTTCCTGTTACAGGAAATTATTATGCCGACATAAATGCAGTTAAGCGCGCTATCAACAACAATACAATTGTGATTGTCGGTTCTGCACCATCGTTCCCTCACGGCACCTTTGACCCCATCAAAGAGATGTCAAACATTGCTTTAAAGCATGGTATTGGTTTTCATACAGATTGCTGCCTTGGTGGATTTGTAGTTCCGTTTGCAGAAAAGTTGGGCTACAAAGTTCCTGTAGTTGATTTCCGTTTGCCGGGGGTTACTTCTATGAGTGTTGACACGCATAAATATGGTTATGCCGCTAAAGGTACTTCGGTAGTTCTTTATCGCACGGAAGAACTTCGTCATTATCAGTTTTACACTCTTACCGAGTGGCCCGGTGGTTTATATTTTTCTCCCACACTTGCTGGCAGCAGACCGGGTGCGTTAAGTGCGGCTTGCTGGGCAGCCCTTTTAGCCATGGGAGAGGAAGGATATTTGAAAGCAACTAAAGCTATTATCGAAACTGCCGAGAAAATTAAGGAAGGAGTTAAATCTATTCCTGAAGTAAAATTACTGGGCGAACCGGTTTGGATTCTTGCTTTTGCCAGCGACTCGCTGAATATTTATGAGGTGCTTGACCAAATGGGGAAAAAACACTGGAACCTGAACGGTCTTCACAAACCCGCTTGTTTTCATATCGCTCTCACTCTTCGTCAAACACAACCCGGAGTTGCCGAAAGGTTTATTGCTGATTTGAAAGAATCGGTTGCTTATGTAAAAGCTAATCCCGGTAGCAAAGATGGCTTAGCTCCTGTTTATGGTCTTGCTTCCTCTCTTCCTTTTAGAGGAATAGTAAGCGACATACTTAAGAAGACGCTTGATGTGGTTTACAAGGTTTAACTGTTTTATGACAATTCTGTGACAATTCTCTAATGCCTGTACCCTCGCGCTTTTCGTCTAACTGTGTATGTTTGCCCTTCGCGAAACAATGGACTTTAAAACGGAAAAAGCTAACTGGAAGGTGGGGAGTAGAAGTCCAAAATGGCTTCTGTTTTTCATTTTTCATTTTTCATTTTTCATTTTCTCTTTTTCACAAGAATCCATATCCGATACTGTTTTAAAGCAGCCCGCAAAAGATATTCAGGATGTGGTAATAACGGGGCAGTATGCTTCTACTTCTGCCCAGAAATCAGTTTATGAAGTGAAGGTGATTAGCAGCGATATGATTCGTGCTAAAGGGGCTAACAACCTGCGCGAGGCATTGCAAAACGAGCTGGGTATTGACCTCGGGCAAGACCAGGTTTTTGGTAGTAACATGGGCATTAATGGTATATCGGGCGAAGGAGTTAAGATAATGGTGGATGGCGTTCCCATCGTGGGTCGCTTAGATGGCAAACTCGACCTCAGCCAGATCAACATCAACAACATAGAACGCATTGAAATGGTGGAAGGTCCTCTTTCGGTGCTTTACGGAACCGATGCTATGGGCGGGGTGGTAAACATTATCACCAAAACTTTTCAAAAAGAGAAAGTAAATATTAGCCTGAAAGGATATTACGAAACTGCAGGGCAATACAACCTTGAATTGAACACCGGTTTTTCTTTTAAGAAGAATCAGATTTATCTCAGTGGTGGCAGAAACTTTTTTGATGGTTATTCGGCTTCCGACACACTTCAAAGATTTAAGGAGTGGAAACCCAAGGAACAATACTTTGCCGATGCCAAATATATCTACACCGCCAACCGTTTTCGTATTTCTGTCAACGGCTCTTTCTTTCGCGAAATGCTTTTGAGCCGGGGCGTTCCCAAACGCACGCTCTCTTACGATAATAGCGATACCACCTGGACATATACAGGCGATGATGTTCATTTCCTCACCTATCGTCCCCGTGCTTCGGCATCGGTTATGTATCGGTCTAAAAAAGATGGGCAGCTTGATGCCATGCTTGCATACACAGGTTTTTTCCGCTTTGCTAATAAATATACCAAGAACCTAGTTTCACTAAAAGAGCAGATTGCCGCCAACAGCGAGCAGGATACTGCCGTGTATCATCAAGTGGTTTTTCGGGCTACATACAGCATGCCCGCTTGGAAGAACCGGCTTAACTTTCAACTGGGTATCGACATCAATCAGGAGTTTACTGAGCAGGCAAGGATAGAAGGAAGGAAGAAGCAATCGGGCGACTATGCCGCCTTCGGAAGTTTGCGAGTTAACCTTATTGAAGGGCTTGATATTCAACCTGCTATCCGATTTAGCTATAACACTCGCTTTAGGGTTCCGCTTATCCCTTCTTTGAACTTAAGATATAACTATAAAGACAAAATTGTGCTGCGCGCTTCGTATGGCAGGGGCTATCGGGCACCTTCGCTCAAGGAGCTTTATCTGACGTTTTTCGATAGTAACCATGCCCTTAAAGGTAACGACCAACTGAAGCCCGAAGACGGACATTGTGTAAACGCTTCCTTCAATCTTACCCAACCTTTAAAGAAGGCTCATTCTCTTTCCTTCGGTGTGTCTGGGTTTTACAACAAACTGCAAAACAAGATTGACTGGGTAACTATTATCAGCCCAGGACCCGATTTAGATACCTTCGAATATTTCAACCTAAAAAAGTATGTTACGTATGGGGGTGATGTTTCTTTAGGTTATACCTGGAAACAATTAAGCATTAGGGCAGCGGCTCAACTTACCCGATATGAATTGGGTAACACTACCAGCAAAACTGCCGAGGCTAAAATGCTCACTGCAGACTTTACTGCTTCGGCTTCGTATCTCATTCCTAAAGCAGAAATAGGCATTTCCATCTTTTATAAATATACCGGGCAGAAACCTTTGTTCAGCATCAACAACAGCATACAAACAGGTACCCGTTATGCCTATCACTCGATGGATGTTTCCCTTTCCCGCAATTTTTGGAAGGATAGAATACAATTAACCGTAGGTGGTAAGAATCTGCTTGGGGTTAAAAATGTGCAGGCAGATAACGTGAGCGGGGTAGGGCATAACTTTGGCGGCAATGCGGTGAATATTGGTTGGGGAAGAACTTTCTTTACATCGTTAACTTTACACTTTAGTAAATAGGCAGTGCAACCCATGAAACTCCGGATTTCCTTTTTCCTTATTCCTATCTCCTTTATCCTTTTCTTAAGCTCTTGCTTTAAAGAAAAGCCCATGCCTTCTCCTGCCGACCAAGGTATCGGGCAAACGAACACCATTGAGATGGGACCTCAGTATGCCAACCAGTTTTTCTATAGTCTTGCCAGTAACTCGGTTGTTAGCCATAACTCGCGCTTTGTTTACGACCTTATGTTCGATTGCGATGCTAACAAGTTCAATATCTGGTTGAATACTTCTAAGTATATGTCGCTCGTTCGCACCGATAAAACCTCACTGAGTGATGTGAGTATTAACGATACCGTAGGAAGAAACTTCCGTTTTGAATTGGGGCAGTTCGATGCCGATTCTAATTCTTTCGGCAACTGGTGGGATACCCTTTCTGCAAACCCTGTTTCGGCAGGTAAGGTTTATATTATTCATTTAGGTAGAGATATTAACGGCATTCCTCAAGGATATATGAAGATGAAGGTGAATAGCTGCACCGCAGGTTCTTATTCTTTCAGCTATGCTTCTATTTCTTCCTCCGATTCTACTACGGTTTCTGTGGTGAAAGATGGCACCAGAAACTATGCTTACTACAGCATGATAAATAACCAGCATCTAACCAATATTGAACCTCCGAAAACTGAGTGGGATTTATGCTTTACCCGTTACACCGTTATTTTCTACGAACCTACTTTTGTGCTGCCTTATGAAGTTACGGGGGTGTTGCACAATCCAAGTAGGGTAACCGCTTATGTGGATTCTACTTTGGTGTTTGATAGTTTGCGCATTGCCGATTTAAATTTAAGCCGTTTGCTTACCCGAAGGGATGTTATTGGATATAATTGGAAGAAGGTGGAAAATTATACAACGGAAGTCAACTATAATATCAATTTACATTATACTTATTTCATTAAAGCTGATGAGGATAAGTTTTACAAGCTACGTTTCTTCAATTTCTACCGAGGCTCCCAAACGGGCTATCCTGCATTTGAGTTTTATCAGCTTTAATTGCTGCTCTCAATAATTTATTTTGAGTTTAACTCAACTTCCGATCCAATACATATGCACTGCGCTGAGCGGTGGGATACACTACCAGATTGGTAATATTTACATGGGGTGGTGTAGTAACTATGTAATAAATAACATTGGCAATGTCTTCGGCTTTGAGTGGCTCAAATCCTTCATACACTTTTGCTGCTTTTTCTTCATCGCCATGAAATCGCACTTTCGAAAACTCTGTTTCAGCAGCTCCCGGGTCAATAGAACAGCAACGTATGTTAGTGCCAACCAGATCGAGATTGATGGCTTCGTTTAGAGCCTTTACCGCAAATTTGGTAGCGTTGTAAACGTTTCCTTCGGGATAAACCAAATGCCCGGCAACAGAACCGATGTTGATTACATGCCCTTCGTTTCTTTCAATCATTAAGGGAAGAATTGAACGGGTGATATAAAGCAGCCCTTTAACGTTGGTGTCAATCATCTTCTCCCAATCGCCTATCAAACCCTCCTGAATTTTATCCTTGCCGGATGCCAGCCCTGCATTGTTCACCAATATGTCGGGTGCAATTTCTCTTGATGCAAGGTCGTTTGCCATTTCTATGCACATGTTCAAATCACGCACATCAAAGCAGTAGGAGAGAACCTTTATTTCATACTTCTCTTCTAGTATATGATGAAGTGCCTCTAATTTTTCCTTACGCCTTCCAGTAACTATTACATTGCAACCACTCTTGGCAAACAAATCAGCAGTAGCTCTTCCGAAACCCGAAGTAGCCCCAGTTATTAAAGCCCACTTACCTCTAATAGAATTCATGTGTTTATTTTGTTTCGGTTCAAATTTACATGAATAACAGAAATGATTTTATTTTAGTTCCAATGAAGAAAAATCTACTTGCGTTTTGTTTTTCATTTTTCGTTTTTCATTTTTCATTCGCCTCAGGCGATAACTTTACTGCGGGTGCGCGTGCAACGGCAATAGGCGATGCTTCCATTACTCTATCTGATGTTTTTTCTACTACAACTAACCAAGCAGGTCTTGGTTTTATGACACAGTATTCGGTTGGTATTTACAGCGACCGGAAATTTGTAAACGCAAGTATCAATAATTTTAACGGAGCGGTTGCTCTACCCATCAGCGAAAAAATAGGAACGTTTGGTGTGAGTGCCAACTACTACGGCTATAAATATTACAACGAAACAAAGATTGGTTTGGCGTATGCACGCAGGTTTGGGCAGAAGTTTTCGTTAGGCGTGCAGTTTGATTTTTTGCGAATGATAATTTTCGAGAATGGAAGCAGGAATTTCTACACCTTCGAGATAGGCATGCAATACAAGCCATGGAAAGTACTCACTATCGGTGCGCATATTTATAATCCTATTCCTTTTAAAGTTGAGAGAGTATTCAGCGAACGACTGCCCACTATCATTAAGTTTGGATTGGGATATGAACCATCGTCTAAAGTTTTAATTGCTGCTGAGTACGAACAGGATATTCATTACAAGCCACAATTTAAAGCGGGAGTGGAGTACCGCCCTATCAAATATCTCTCTATACGTGTTGGCGCACAAACAACTCCTTTTAGTGCAAACTTTGGAGTGGGGGCGAATGTAAAAGGATTGAATATTGATCTTGCGTCCTCCTATCATCCGGTACTTGGCTTCACTCCTCAGGCAGCTATTATTTATTCCTTTACTAAGAAGCAGAAAAAGTGAAACGCCCGATGAATTTGTCATTGCGAGCGATGCTTCGGGAGCGAAGCAATCTTTATCAGCATAGAAAGAAAGTTGTTTTTACTCTGGCATGGCTGCTGCTTGCTTCTGTTTCTTTTTCTCAGATTCAACCAAAACCTGACCAGGATGGAAATGATATTCAGGATATAATAGAAAACAACGCACAGCAAACCGAATCGGAAACCTTTGATTATGATGCCTACATTGATGAACTGGAAAATTTTAAACGGCACCCTATCAATTTAAATTCTGCAACTAATGATATACTGAATGATTTTCCTTTGCTCAATGCACAGCAAATAGCTGCCTTACTCGGACATATTGAGAAGAATGGTAAGCTGCTTTCCATTTTTGAATTACAGGGCATTCCCGGTTTTGATGTACAACTCATCAATAGGATGCTGCCATACGTAATGGTTGATTCAGATGTGAAGGATGTGCATGTGCCGCTGAAGAAATTATTGAGTAAAGGCAACTTTGTTTTTCTGTCGCGCTACAGACAAACCTTTGCAAAAAGTGCGGGTTATAAGCGAACAGACGGCAAAGGTTATCTGGGTAATCCGTTCAACTTGTTTCTGCGCTTTCGCTATACCTATGGAACAAAACTTAGTTATGGTTTTACTGCCGAGAAAGATGCGGGCGAGGAATTTTTCAAAGCATCGAACAAAAAGGGATTCGATTATTACAGCGGACATCTCTTTTTGCGAAACATAAAGCAATTGAAAGCTCTTGCGTTGGGAGATTATGAAATACGTTTGGGGCAGGGCTTAATTATGTGGAGTGGCTTTGGTGTAAGGAAAAGCCCGATGGTGATGAACGTGAAGCGCGAAGGAATGAAGCTTCGCCCTTATACTTCTGTGAATGAATTTAATTTCATGAGAGGTGGTGCATTCACGGTAGGTGCTAAGGGTTTTGAGTTCACCGCTTTCGGCTCGTTTAAACAGGTGGATGCAAATATTGTAGCCACAGTTGATACCTCTATCAATGCAGAGGAAGCGTTTTCTTCTTTTAATGAATCGGGTTTTCACCGAACGGCAAATGAAATTGCCGATAGAAATTCTATTCGTCAAATTGTTACAGGAGGAAATGTATCGTACGGGAAAAGAAAATGGCATGTGGGAGGCAATGTGGTTTATACCCGTTTCCTGGGAGATTATCAGCGCACACTTTCTCCTTATAATCAATACGACATCAATAAAAATCAATTGATAAATGCAAGCGTTGATTATCATTTTATAGTAAAGAATTTTCACTTTTTTGGAGAAGAAGCCATTAGCGATAATCGCGGTTTTGGTTTATTGAATGGAGTGATGATGAGCATTGATAAAAATGTGGATGTAAGTATTCTTCATCGCTATTACAGTCGCAATTATCAAACACTGTATGCTGCCTCGTTTGGCGAAAGCAGCAAGCCACAAAACGAAAATGGTTTGTACTTTGGTATTACAGTTCGACCTGTGCGCATGATTCGGTTAGACGGCTACTTTGATTTATACATGAGTAAATGGCTCAAGTATTTAACCGATGCACCTTCGTGGGGAAGCGATAATCTTTTGCAGGCAACTTTTACACCCAATAAAAAATTTGAAATGTATTTGCGCTATCGCTTCGAATTGAAAAAGAAGAATCAAACTGACAATGATGGACCCTTTGATTATTTAGTAAATGAAAAACGGCAGGCGGTGCGCTACAATATCAAATACAAAATATCCGATGCTGTTTCTTTGGCTAACCGTGTTGAATGGAGTTTCTATCGTATAGGCAACGCAAAACCCGAGAATGGATTTGTTATCTATCAGGATGTGAATTTTAAGATGATGAAATTGCCGGTTTCATTCAATGCCCGCTTCGCCATTTTTAAAACCGGTTCCTACAACTCGCGTATTTATGCTTACGAAAACGATGTACTTTATTCCTTTTCCATCCCTGCCTACTCCGGCAACGGAATGCGCTATTACCTCACCGTTCGCTACGCCATTACCCGAAACATTGATGTATGGGTGCGCTGGTCGCAAACCATGCTGTTCGATTCAAAAACCATCGGCAGCGGCTTAGATATGATTGATGCCAATAATAGAGGAGAGTTGAAGGCGCAGGTACGGCTTCACTTTTAACTTGAGTTGCTTTACTTAGTTAGATATTCCTTCTAAATCAATTTACCGGACTGAACTGCCGATTATACAACGCTTCAACTTAAAGAACATCCGCTTCGCATAAATCCTTTGCGGCATACAAGTAATACTTGCGTTTTTTGATGCCGTAAATTTTAATCTATGAAGAAATATATCCTTTCAGTTGCATTCTTTGTTATCGGTTCAATGCTCTTTGCACAGCAATCATTTAAAATGAGTTTGAATGATGCTATTGATTATGCCATCAATAATCAACCGGCTTTTCAAAACTATCGCATAGATCAGCAAATAGCAGCAGCAAAAAATCTGGAATCCACTTCAAAGTATCTTCCTAAGCTGAATGGAAACTACGATATGCGCGATAATCTCAAACTCGGGCAAATTGTTTTAAAGTTTCCCAATCCTGTTACCAATGTTGAAGAAGAAAGAACCATTCAACAGGGTACTAAATATTCTGCTACTGCCGGAGTTGACCTTGTGCAGCCCTTGCTAGATATGGGTGCTGTTACCGATATACAATATTCAAAGCAGCAGCAAAGGTTATCTGCTTTGCAAATTCAACAGGCAACTATTGATTTAAAAATAAATATTTCGCGTTCCTATTATCTCGTGTTGTTGAATGGTGAACGAGTTTCAAAAGCCGCTAAAAGTGTAGAGCGTTTTCAAAAAGCGTATGACGATACAAAAGTGAAATATGATAATCAGAATGTGTTGAAAACAGATTTGAACCGTGCTTATCTTAATCTTTCCAATGCAAAGTTTCAGTTGAAAATTTCACAAGACTCTGTAAAGACATCGAAGACAGGTTTAAGCCAGCTAATTGGTTTGCCGCTTGATGCTCAATTGGAATTAAGCGATGTATTGCCGGTAGAAATTAAAATGGAAATTCTTCCTGAGTATCCTGATTTTAAAAGTGCAGAGGCAAATAGAATTGAATTGAAAGCAGAAACTATGCAGGAATCACTGAACAAGATTCAGTTAAAGAAGATAAATATGCAATACGTACCTACGCTTAATGGCTATGGTTACATAGGTGGGCAGGGATTAGACAACAAAAATATTTTTGACAAAGAAAAATGGTATTGGAATTCATACATCGGTGTTCGATTAAACATTCCAATTTTTGATGGCTTGCAGAAAGTATCATTAGCAAATCAGCAGAAATTATTGATAAGGAAAAATGGAAATAATCTTACCACTCTTCGTAACAATATCAATTACCAATTGCAAACATCTTCAGTAAATTATGCAAATTCAGCAAGCAGCCTTGAGTTAATAAAAGGGAATGTTGAATTAGCCGAAGAAGTAGTAAAAGATGTAAATGTTCGATATAAAAATTCCCTCGCTACTTATCAGGAAGTGCTGGATGCTGAGAATACATTGAAAGAAACGGAGTTTAATTATCTGCAATCTCTTTACACATTTCTGCTTACCGAACTGGAATGGAAAAGGGCAAATGGAAAATTGTAAGATTGGAAACAACATAAAACAAAAAAGGCAAGCCCAATGGTTTGCCTTTTTTGTTTTTATCAAGAATATCTTATTCGGTTACAATAAATTTTTTGGTGTAAACAGTTCCGTCAACAGAAAGTTTTGCAAAGTAAATTCCAGCTGAAAGCTTTTCAGTTCCCATGTTTATTTCGTGAACACCTTCGCTTTGTTTTTCTGAATCTAACAGGGCTACTTTCTTACCGGTTAAGTCAACTACATTAGCTTCTACAGTTGAAGACTTATCTAAGGTATAAACCAATTTGCCATTGCTATTCATTGGATTTGGCATTACCTGAAAATAGATACCTTTTTTAGAATCGTCATTGATTGAAGAAACAGGAGATGGAAGTTCGTTGGTATACATGTAAGTGAACAACTGCATTTCATCAGCTGTAGTAAACCCAAAAGTAACAGGAAGTGATTGTGTAACATTCCAAGTTGTTCTAGCTACTAAGCCCGAATTGTTGCCATTTCGTTTTCCAAAAGGAACCGGAAATAAATCAGGCCATACTAAGGTAGAAGGATGTTGCCAGTCGTAATATCCTTTATCTACTCCCCCATTTTTGTAGTCTAAAAATCCTTCATAAATTTTATCGGTAATAGTACCCGTAGTATCACGCATATAAATATCGTAGTCGGTAGAAAATTTATGAGCGTGAGAGGTAAGATTCCACATATAACGTATTTCGGGATTAGCGCGATTTGCACCATCATCATAATCACGAGTTGAAGTAACGTTGCCTCCCGGTAAGAACAGCAAAGTGTTATTCACTAAATTCGCTTTCATCTCAATAGTATTTACATTACGTGGTTTATAATATACATTGAAATAGAAATCGCAAGGCAATACAGATGTAGCATTATAATTTTTGGTATGATAATTCATATCTAAAACCGTTTGCTGATCCCAAAACAAAGCAGTTCCTTGAGGCAAATTAAATTCATCATCATCCTGCCATGCTGAAGTTAATGTCTTTTCTCCGTCATAAGCTGTATTTCCACCAAAAAGATTTACTAATGACATGTTATTGCTTCTATTGTTTGCCAATTCATCTGCCGCAGCTGCCGGAG
>JBKJJB010000198.1:0-2922 GCA_046598235.1 Chitinophagales bacterium | reverse complement strand
CCCTTATCGGGTGCAAATAAAACTCCTAATGCTGCGCCACCGGCTGCTGCTAATACGGCTGTTACTAATTTTCCTGAGCTCATAATGTTTAAGTTTTTTTTAATGAATTAATAAATAATGAGCAATGGGTAAAACAGATTCAATGCCAAATATATATACCTCTCAAAAACGAAACAGATAGTGAAAGCTATTCCCCGTATTGATGAAAATAGTTCCATTGCTTGCTTATAATTATCCCCACGCCCCATTCATATTCATCTTGTTCAAAGTGTTTGTTCACGGTCTTTAGAATTCACCTAAAATGAAAAAGCCCTCCGCTATTTCGCGAAAGGCTTTTTGTGTTCCACAAGTACGCCATACTATTGCGTAATAATTTCAAAGCATTACTTCAAAAACATTTCCAGTTCTACTCTTCTGTTTTGTGCTTTACCTTCTGGTGTTTTATTGGAAGCTACTGGTTTTGTTTCGCCATAACCGGTTGCTTCTATTCTGTTCGAAGCTATTCCTTTGGTAGCCAGATAATTTTTTACAGCATCCATACGTGCTTGCGAAAGTGTAAAGTTGGCGTTGTCTTCTCCTACATCATCGGTATGTCCACCCATCTTAAGATTGTAATCTGCGTACTCTTTAAGAATGTTTGCGAGTTCATCCAGCTTAGGGTAAGCAGTAGATAACAGTTTCGCCTTACCGGTTTCAAAAGTGATAGCGCTGGCAATAGTTTGCAGACGTTTAATCACCACTACTTTTACTTCGGGGCATCCGGTGGGGCTTCCGGGAGCAGCCGTATTAGGGCATTTATCTTTCGAATCAGTAATGCCATCACCATCGGTATCTGCGGGGCAACCCTTTACATCAACCTTAGTTCCTTTTTCAGTATCAGGACATTTATCTTCTGCATCTACCACACCATCGCGGTCGCTGTCATAAGTGCATCCGGTGGCATCTACTTTAATTCCTTTTTCCGAGTTCGGGCATTTATCAAGGGCATCTTCCACTCCATCTCCATCGGTATCGGGGCAGCCTTTAAACATATCCGTTCCTTTTGCGTTCGGGCATTTGTCTAAAGCATCTTCAATTCCATCTCCATCACTGTCAGGGCAACCTTTAAAGCGTGCAAGCCCCGGCACATCAGCACAAGCATCATCAAAATCAGATACTCCGTCTTTATCTTTATCTGGGCAGCCATTCATAGCGGCTGTTCCTACCAGGCGCGGACATTTATCTAAATAATCATTTACTCCGTCCTTATCCGTATCTAAAGGGCAGCCATCAGAACTTACCGCAACACCTTTAGGTGTATTCGGGCATTTATCTTTTTTATCTTTTACTCCATCGCCATCGGCATCCCTCTTAACTGACATGCCCTTTGCGTAAATGCTTTTTGCGTTCATATCCGTAGATGTAGAACAAATAGCAATAACAAGCAATAAAACCATCATAACAGGTTTTACCGGTCTTTGTAATTGTGTTTTCATATTTCTTAAATTTTAAAATTTGTGATTGATTTCTTTCAGAAACCAGAATAGCAGAAAATTCTGCCGCATTTAACAGTGAAAAATTATGCCAAAACTTATTGAGAAGTGTTTACAATTTCTCCGCTGAACGAGTGGCGGTAAATATTCCCATAGTGGGGAATTGTTTGCCCATGGCATATTGAAGCAACCTAATAAAAGGGCTATGTCATTTCGAACGAAGGTCTCCGTAGTGAGAAATCTTGTATTTCATTGATAGGCTAAATACAAGATGCTTCACTCCGCAAAGCTCCGTTCAGCATGACAATACTCATTAGTTACTTAGGTAGTGTCAACCGGAGAGTCATGTTTTTTTTATGTGGCACATTCTTTTCAAACACAAAAGCATTCGATAACCCTTTAAATCAAATACTATGTTACGCTGGTCATTTCTTTTTCTCATAATTGCAATTGTTGCAGGGGTACTCGGTTTTACAGGCATTGCTGCGGGCGCTGCCTCTATTGCTAAAATTCTTTTCTTCATTTTTCTTGGCTTTTGGATTGTCATGCTCATTTTGGGTTATACCATTTTTAAAAAGGTCTGAATAAATGTAGTTTTCTGTTTTTAGGTTTCTCTTGCATGACACAAATCATTTCTGCTTTTTGGTTTTAATAGAATAGCTTTACCAAGCCATGAACACAACACCACTGCAAATTTTACTGGCAGATGACGACCCCGATGACTGTCTTCTTTTTAAAGAAGCGTTAGATGATTTGGCTCTAACGGTGCAATTTGAAACGGTGCACGATGGCGAGCAACTGATGCAACAACTTAATAAAAAAAAGGACGGGCTACCCGATATGCTTTTCCTTGACCTAAACATGCCCCGCAAAACCGGCAATGATTGTTTAATCGAAATTAAGCTCTGTGAAACACTGAAAAAAATTCCGGTTATCATCTTCTCTACTTCCTTTGTGCAGGAAACCGTAAACCGGCTTTATGAAAATGGAGCGCAGTATTACATTCGCAAGCCCAATGATTTTTCTAAACTCAAAAAAGTAATTCATCAGGCAATTACACTTGTGATGGAGAAAAGTAATTTACAGCCATCCAAAGCAACTTTTGTGATTGCGGAGAAGGCAAATACCTATAGTGCGGGATAAAATTACCCCTGCGTTCCCTTCGTGTAATTTGTAAATAAAGTTACCTACGCCTCCACCACCACCTCATAACTCAAAGCAGCCGGACCGAAGTTGTAGAGGTTAATGCGTTCGCGAATACCTGTGGCAAAGCCGAGGTCGGCTGCAATAAAGTTTCGCGGAACACCATCTGTAACAGTTTGCTGAAAAGCATTTGGACCATCGCCCGGATTTGAGGCAATGTAAATAACTGCGTTGTTGCCGGTAACGGTTACGGCAATAATAGTATCGGCTTTTACATCGGCAGCACTTAAGTTTACCTGCTGACCTA
>JBKJJB010000094.1:0-3939 GCA_046598235.1 Chitinophagales bacterium | reverse complement strand
CCGCCTGCCGCTTTTCTTGAAATTGTTCCCCATCTTGATACCATTCAAATGGGAGAGAGCATGCAGTTCCGTTTTATTTTCGGACCCTATGATTCTTCTGCTATTGTAAGCTATAACTGGGAGCCGCACGAAGGATTGAGTTGTTACGATTGCCTGAACCCCGTTCCTAAAAATTATTATCCAGAAAATCATTACAACCTGACGGTAGATTATAACAATGGCTGCGAAGTGAAGGCATGGGCGGTAATTTTTATCAACTCTGAATACACTGTTTATATCCCGAATGCTTTTACGCCTGATGGTGACGGGCGCGATGATGCTTTCAGAATTTACGGTAACAAAGGAACATGGAAGCAAATGGACTTTATGATTTTCAATCGTATTGGCGAAAAAGTTTTTGAATCCACTGACATCAACTTTGAATGGGACGGAACTTATAGAGGAGTGCCGCAAATACCTGCCGTGTTTGTTTACAATGCGCAAATCAAGTTCCTTGATGAGCATATTGAAAAATTCAAAGGTAGCATAACGCTTCTGAGATAGCACTCATCAATTCCATTCAGTAATATTTCAAAAAAGGGCGGGCAGTTGAAAGGCGTTTATTGTTGGTGGTGACGCATCGCAAAGCAGATGCTATAACACCAACAACGGCACAAATGGATTTACTTCATCATACAGCCTTACCGTAGTAAGTTCTGTCTTCTGTTGTAAGGCTAGTCCCAGCGGGGTCTTCCGCCTCGGAGACCCCGCTGTAGATAGTCGCCTGATTTTCTATTTCTAAATTATGTCAGTTAAAACGCAGCACCACACTGAGCATTCATTTTGGTTTATCACATTTACCTGCTTTGAGTGGAAACCGCTGTTTGAAATAACTCAGTCGTATGATGTGGTTTACAAATGGTTTGAGCATTTGAAAGAAAAGCAATTAGCCGATGTGATTTCATTTGTGATTATGCCGAATCATTTTCATGCAGTTTTAAATCTGCCACAGGAAACAAAAGCGATTAACACAATAGTTAGTAACGGGAAAAGATTTATGGATTATGAAATAGTAAAACGGCTGAAGGGGAAAGATAAATTGCAATTACTAGGTGAGTTGGAAGCGGCAGTGAGTGAGCGGGAACAAAAGAAAGGACAGAAGCATAAGGTATTTAAAGATTCATTTGACGGTAAAGCTCTTTTTACGGAGAAGTTTCTCTTTCAGAAGATAGATTATATTCACCGTAATCCGGTAAGCGGCAAATGGAAATTGGTAAATGATTATGCTGATTATGAACACAGCAGCGCATCGTTTTATGAGTTGGGGGTGGTGAAGCATTTTGAACCAAAACATTTTAGAGATGTGTGAGGTGTGTTGTAGTTCGGTAATTTATAAGGCGGGGTCTCCGAGACGGAAGACCCCGCTGGGACTAGACGAGGATTTTCAGTTGTTGGTGAGAACGGAAACAACTTTTATAATATAAAGCAGTGTCCCGAAGCGGAGACCCTGCTGAGACTAAACAACCAAAATGTTTTTTTAATGTAACACAACAATTTTAATCACTTGAGTATTAATCGAACTTGATTCGTAATTCAGAAAATATAAACCATTCATTACATCTGTAAGCGTAACATCAAAGGTTGCAGATTCAGCAGGCGGGAAATAATACTGAATAGGCTGTCCTATTAAATTGCTTAGAATGAATTTGCCGTTACTTCCTAAAGGTTTTGTCCATTTAATAGAAGCTTTTGCTGAAACCGGATTCGGAATAACAGAAAAGTTATTTCCTTCTTCTTTCTCACTGATATTCACGTACTGTTTAATGATATGAGTTGTTGAATTAGTGATAACAGGTTCATTGTTATCAAAATACACAGATGCCGAGTTATTTATTATAGCTGGCTGTAAAGCAGATTTTACAGGCACGCTAAACTTTACAAATCCATTCGACAAAACGTCATTATGAATTTTGGGGGGTAAGAAAATATTCTGAAAGGTGAAGCGAATAATATTCTGTCCTGAAAGAGATACTTGATAAGGGTGGCTTGCCACACCAACTGAAATTTTTTCGATGTTTAAATTAAGTGGCAAAGCATCTGTCACAATAACCTGATATGCTGTATCAGTTCCTACGTTTTGAAAGTGAATGATGTAATCAATAATTTGACTTGTATCTACCTCACCACTGTTGCCTGATTGATCCTGGGGAAAAGGAATTGCAGTCTTTTCATTAGGGTCAAAAGAGTTTACAACGTACATGAATATTGTATCGCGCGCTGGATGCAAAAGATAGCCATTGATGCAAACTGTATCAGGTGTAACTTTAAGCGAGGCTTGCAATAAAGAACCTACTGTTGCTGTTGAATCTAAATAGCCATAGATATAAACTGTGCGATAGTTCCAAGGAGGCAGGACTCCAAAACTAAACGTATAGGTATTACCAGAATTAATAAATCCTTGAGAACTACCTGTTACATGAAACAGCGAAGGTAGTTCTACAATTGCCTGCACCTGACTTGCCGTATCCGTTCCTTTATTACGTAATTGTATAGCAAATGAAGTTTGAAAACCAGGTCGCATTCTTTCGGCACCTATACTTCCCTCCATCAGAGGGCAATACACTAATGTTTGAATCGGTAAATTCAGAATGCTTGTATCAATAGGGTTAGGTAAATAAAAAGGATAACTGGCCTGACAAAGGGCTTGATAAAGTGAGGGAGGTATTGGAGTTAATTGATATAGCCCTGTGTCAAGTGATATGCTATACATACCCCATTGATTGCTCATTGTATAGTTTGGATAGCTTCCTCCATCGATGCGAATAATATCTTCGGGAATTCCTACTTCTAAATTTCCACCATACTGACAATCGGAATTTTCATCATGAAAAACTGTTCCTTGAAGATTATTGTAATATACCATCCCCAAACTGTCTGTTTTTATTAGCCAAACACCAGAAGTAGCATAACCATTTGAACCAGAAAATCTTTTTTCGGTTTTAATAAAAAACCCATTATCGTTTGTTTGCATCATTGTTGCGTTTATGCAAATGCAACTTGTATGACTGAAATCGTAAAAAGTATTGAACACTCTGCTCCATATAATATTTCCATTCAAATTAACTTTGAACAACCATAGGTCATCGTGATAGGGCGTTAGACTATATGAATTAGTGGAAGCGAGTACAACAAGATTGCTGTCCTTTGTAAGAATCATTTGTTTTGGATAATCAAAGCGGGTTCCACCATAGGTGTTTTGCCAGATTGTATTTCCATTTTGATCTACACGCATTAGCAACGTTTGATTATTCCCTCCGGTTATCATATAATCATGATTAGGAAGTCGCAAAATGCTGTTGAAGTTTTCGACATTATTATATTTTTTCATCCAAAGGACATTTCCATTGGTATCTATGCGCGATAAGAATGCAGTCTTGTTGCTAAAATTACTAGGAGTATCTAAACTGCCTACAACCATTAAATCGATGTTTGGCATTGCTGCGGCAGAAAATATGTTGTCATCCTTGCCCTGCATAAATGAGTAATATCTTCTCCAAAGAATATTTCCGTTCTTATCCTGAGAAATAAGAAAATTCACAGTATCAATATGGGTAATGATTGTATGGTATGCTGGCTTAGAGTATTTCGAGCCGAAAACTAAAAAACCACCATTGGGTCTTTCAATCGTAAAGTTTGGAGTATAGTTATGAATAGTATCGTATTTCATTAAACAGCCAATCCATACTCTATGACCAAAGGTGTCTACCTTTTCGTTGTAACAATAGCATGAGTCTGCTCCGGTAGGATTAAAAACTCCTACCTGCATTAAAAATGTTTTATCGCTAAGAGCAAGCGGAGAGTTTGGGTACGTATCCAAATTAACGTTACGTAATAACTGACCCTCTGAATTAAGTCTTAACAGTTTTACAGGACCAGACTGCCATCCTACACTTGATGCGG
>JBKJJB010000232.1:0-20787 GCA_046598235.1 Chitinophagales bacterium | reverse complement strand
GTCCTTTACAAAAGCGGTCAAAAGTAATTTTTTTTGCAAAACAAAGTTAAAGGCAACATTAGCATATTCGTATGCCCAAAACAGAATATGACAATTCTATGACAATTCGAAAAAAATATTGATTTCTCCTCTGTAAAGCACTAAAAAATGACTTCAAAAACAACAAAAGTTTTGTCACAGAATTGTCATTTTTTCAAATTAGAGGAAAGTGTTCAGATTTTTGGATAAAATCTATTCAAAAAATGGCTCTGATTTTCTGAAGTAACACTTCGGCAATTTTTTTCTTGCTTTCGTGAGTCCAACCAGCAATGTGAGGGGTGAGAAGAATACGGTTATCTGAAACAAGCTGCTCAAAAACTATTTTTTCGCTTTCACTTAGTGTATTCAGTTTTTCGTTTTCTAAAACATCGAGTGCAGCAGCTGTTACTTTTCCTTCGCTTATTGCGCGAAGCAAATCTTCAGTTCTTAAAACTTTGCCGCGAGATGTATTGATAAACCAAATTGGCTTTCTGAAAGATGAAAGAAACTTGTAGTCAATCATATATTTAGTCTCCTCGGTAAGAGGCAGATGTAAACTTAAAACATCTGCTTGTTCAAAAATGGTTTGTAGCGAAGATGTGTTTTCGAAATTGCTTTTGTATTTATCGTATGCCAAAATCTTTACATCAAAACCGCTAAGGAGTTTTACAAATGATTGTGCTGTATTTCCGTAAGCAACAAGCCCGATTGCTTTTCCTGAAAGTTCATTGCCTCTGTTTTCTTCACGCTTCCATTCTTTATTTCGAATTTCCTTATCTGACTTTGAAATATTGTTCATCAAATTCATCAACATACCCAGTGCATGTTCGGCAACTGCGTTTCTGTTTCCTTCAGGAGAATTAAATACAGCAATGTTTTTCTGTTTGGCATAATCTAAATCTATTACTTCCAAGCCTGAACCTGCACGACAAACAAATTTCAGTTTCACTGCACGATTGAGTAATTCTTTACCGGCATATACTTTACTGTTAATCACCAATCCTTCATAGTCATGAATAATTTCTAAAACTTCTGCCTCGGAAATAGAGGGGCGATAATCAACTGCAAAGCCATCCTGCTCTAATCCTTCTTTTAATAAAGGATGAAGTTCATCGGTGATGAGAATTTTTCCTTTGGTATTCATTTCTTAATGCCACGAATGCACGAATAATACAAAAAGGCATCTTGTATTATTCGTGCATTCGTGGCTTATGTATTTTGAATTAAATTAGTCAGTTCAATAAATTGCTCCACTGAAATTTGTTCGGGGCGAAGATTAAAAATATCGTTCCCTGCAATTTCCTTTCCGCCTGAAAACTCCTTCAAACTATTGCGCATGGTTTTTCTTCGCTGATTAAAAGCGGCTTTTACTACTTGTCTGAAAAGCTTTTCATCGCAATCAAGCGTTTTCTTTTCTTTTCTTTTGAGTTGAATAATGCCGCTCATCACTTTTGGGGGCGGGTCGAAACATTCGGGAAGAACATCAAACAAATATTTGCAATCGTAATACGCTTGTGTAAGCACACTTGTAACACCGTAATCTTTCGAACCATGCCCGGCAGCAATACGCAGTGCTACTTCTTTCTGAAACATGCCCGTCATCATTTCTACTTTATCTCTTTCATCAATTATTCTAAAAACAATTTGCGATGAAATATTGTAAGGAAAATTACCAACGATGTGCGTTGGATTTTCGAGAAAACTCAAATCGGTTGTCAGAAAATCTTCATGAATAATTTTGCCGCGCAATGCAGGATGTGCATTTGAAAGATGCTCCGCCCAACGATCGTCTAATTCCACCACAAAAAAACTGCTGTGCTTTTGTGGCAACAGATATTTAGTAAGCGCACCCATGCCGGGCCCAATCTCCACCACTGTTTTAAAGAAGTTTAAATCACCAATAGCATCGGCAATTTTTTGCAACATACTTTCGTCTTTAAGAAAATGCTGCCCGAGCGATTTTTTGAGATACAACTTTGTCACGGGCGCGAATATAACTTTCAGGCTCCATGCTTTTTATATTTTAGCAACCCTAAATCAATTGCCATGACACTCCAATTTTTATTGTGCAAGGATTACACTGCCTTCAACCACAACATTATTTTGATTGATGAGAAAACAAAAACCGCTTCGCTGGGTATTTCAAAAGCTATCGCTGCCGAAGCCGAAACGTTTTTCAGCGAAAAGGGAAGTACCCTTTTTCAGCAGATATATGAAGGAAGAAGCTTGAGCATTGTAAAAGTTGACGCTTCTAAAGAAGAATACAAATACCTCGAAGCTGCTCGTAAAGCCGGAAATATTCTCTGTAAATTTTTAAACGGCAAAAAAATTAAAGAAACATCGCTCATCAATGCTTCGCGTAAAATAAAACTGACTGCTGCTTTTGCCGAAGGATTGGCGTTGAGCAATTATGAATTTCTGAAATACAAAACCAAAGACAAGAAAGAAAAAACTCTTTCTACTCTTCATATTGATTCAAAATCTACCGATAAAAAAACATTAGAAGAGATTTCGAAAATAGTTTCAGCTAATTTCTTTTCGCGCACATTAATTAATGAGCCGCTCTCCTATTTAACTGCTACGAAACTAAGCGAGGAAATAAAAAATGCAGGTAAAGCAAACGGATTTAGCGTAGAAGTATTCGATAAGAAAAAGATTGAAGCATTAAAAATGGGTGGCTTACTTTCAGTTAATAAAGGAAGCATTGACCCGCCAACATTTACGGTTCTTGAATACAAACCTAACCGTAAGAAAAATAAAAAACCAATTGTGCTGGTGGGAAAAGGTGTGGTATATGATACAGGAGGTTTGAGTTTAAAGCCCACTCCCAACTCGATGGATATGATGAAATGTGACATGAGCGGTGCGGCTGCTGTGGCAGGAATTTTTATAGCGGTAGCACAATTGAAATTGCCAATTCATATTGTTGGGTTAATTCCCGCTACTGATAACCGCCCGGGAATGAATGCTTATGTGCCGGGCGATGTAATTGAAATGATGAGCGGCTTAAATGTAGAAATGCTGAATGCCGATGCTGAAGGAAGAATGATTCTTGCTGATGCGCTGCATTACGCCAAACAATATTCACCTGAATTGGTTTTTGATTTTGCTACGCTTACAGGTTCTGCAAAGGCAGCTACGGGCGGTGTTGCCTCACCTTTTATGGGAACTGCCGGAAATGAAGTGAAGAAAAAACTGCTTATGAGCGCGAACAATACTTACGAACGCTTGATTGAATTTCCGTTGTGGGATGAATATGGAGAAATGATAAAAAGCGATGTAGCCGACATTAAAAATATTGGCGGACCCGAAGCAGGTGCTATCACTGCCGGAAAATTTCTCGAACACTTTACTGATTATCCGTGGTTGCATTTTGATATTGCCGGCACTGCTTACCTTATGGGCGAAGACAGCTATCGCGGCAAGTACGGAACTGCGGTTGGAGTTAGATTGATTACAGATTTTTTGAAGAATTACTAAACCAGTTGACAATTGACAACAGGCAATTGACAATACATTGTCAATCTTTGTCAACTGTTAACTGCAAATTGTAAATTGATTAGAAATGGAACCACGCAAATACAAAGTAGGAATCTCTTTAGGTGATTACAACGGCATAAGCCCTGAAGTAATTATCAAAACATTAGCTGACGAAAGGATTTATAAATTCTGCTCGGTATTGGTGTATGGACAGAAAAGTGTTATCTCTTTTTATACAAAACATCTAAAGATTCAGAATTTCAATATTCAGGAAGTAAAGGATACAGAAACGCTAAACCCCAAGCTTCCGAATATTATAAATGTGTGGAGCGAGCAAGTGCAAATTCAGCCCGGAGAGTTAACTACTGAAGCAGGAGCGCGCGCTATGCTCTGCCTTAATGCAGGTATTAAAGATTTGATAGAGAAAAAAATTGATGTGCTCGTAACCGGACCTGTCAATAAAAGTTCAATGAGTCAGCATCATCCTGAATTTACTGGACAAACAGAACATCTCTCAAAAGCAGCGGGCAACGAAAACTCCATGATGTTGTTAGTAGATGATGGCTTGCGTGTTGGTTTAGTTACTAATCATGTGTCGCTCAAAGATGTTACAGGAAAAATTGACATCAATCTTATTGTAACTAAACTGGAAGTACTGAATCAAACTTTGAAACAGGATTTCTTAATCAGCAAACCTCGCATTGCCGTGTTAGGATTAAATCCTCATGCGGGTGATAATTCTCTTCTCGGAAAAGAAGAGAAAGACATTATTGCACCTGCTGTAAATCGGGCTAAAGAAAAAGGCATGTTGGTGGTAGGTCCTTTTTCTGCCGATGGTTTTTTCGGATCGCAACATTTCAGAAAATTTGATGCAGTGCTTGCTATGTATCATGACCAAGGGCTGGTTCCTTTCAAAACACTTTCGTTTGGAACAGGAGTAAATTATACAGCAGGATTAAATGTAGTTCGCACCTCGCCCGACCACGGAACAGGTTACGATATTGCAGGAAAAGATTTAGCAAATGCTGATTCGCTTCGCAATGCCATTTTCACGGGTATTGACATAATCCGAAACCGCGAAGCATACAAAGAGATGACTGCAAATCCTGTGGAGAAGGTGATGGTGGAGAAGGAATAATTATTTTTCTCGCCAAACCTTAATTGCCCTATCAGGGTAATCGGTAATTATTCCATCCAAATCGAGCAACTTGAATTTTCGCATTTTATCTTCATCATTCACCGTCCATGGAATGATTTTAATTTTCTGAGCGTGACATTTGCTAATCAATTTCTCTGTCACTAAAATAAAATTGGGGCTGTAAATAGATGGATTAAAGCCGAGTTGATGAATATTTTTTTCGAAACTGTCCATATCGAAAACAAGAAGTGCAGTAGTAGCCGTTGCATCTATTTGATGAATAACCTGCAAAGTGCGCGGGTCAAAAGATTGAATGATACTCTTGCTTAAAATGTTTTTCTGTTTCAGTAAATCATACAACAGTTTCGCAAACATTGCGGGCTTCGGATGGTCTACATCATCGCCTTCGGGTGTTGATTTAGTTTCAATATTATAATTTACAGGTAGAAGATGATTCTGCTGAATATATTTTTCAATTGTATCAATCACATCACTCAGCAAAGGTTTAAAGGCAGCTACCTTCTTCTGCTCAGGAAATTTTTCATTTCCCCGCAAACCACAATCAAATTGTTTTATTTCATCGTAGTTAAGCTGATACAACCGGTAAAGTTTTTTGTCTTGCTCACCTACCGGTTCACCATGCGGAGTTGAGCATATCTCAGCATTCATGAAAGGGTCATGGCTCACTACCAGCTTGCCATCTTTCGACACCACCACATCCATTTCAAGCGTATTTACACCTAGTTTTACTGCTTCAATAAATCCAACAATAGTATTCTCAGGATACAAGCCCCTGCATCCGCGATGACCTTGAATATCGAAATTAGATTGCGAGAACATAACTAATGAAAGAAGAATAAGCAATAAAGCAAAGAGTAATCGCATAGTGAGTTAGCAAACGTAAGAATAAAACTATCAAACATAATGAACGATATTCAACTATTAAAAAGTGTTCAAACTATATGATTGAGATGAGACAGAACAATAATTTGACTAAGCAATTAAAAATTAGGATTAGGCGCATAAGGAAATTTATACAAATCGTTGATGATTGCACAGATTACAGCCATAGATTAGACTGATAAAATCCAAAAATCAATGTATTTATCTGTGTAATCATCCGTCAGGTAAGTATTTTTATTTATGCACCTAATCCAGTTAAAAATTTTACTCCTGTTTAGGTCTTTTTTGAGCTACATTTATCCGAAATATGTTGGCTTGAAAATATTATTCCGTTCCCTTCCGCTATTAATGTTCTTCTTCAGTGGTTGTAAAAACAAACAATCCACCCCAACATCAATCTATATTCAAGAATTAAATCAAGGATTGCTTGATGCAGTTGTACAGGATGGCTTTTCGCCTCCCGTAGCCAGCCGCGTATATGCCTACCCTAACATTGCTGCTTACGAAGCGGTAATAGAAGGCGACTCAGCTTTTATTTCATACGCAGGGCAGCTTAAAGGATTGAATGAATTGCCGCAACCCGATAAAACAAAACCATACATCTGCGAAGCAGTGATGGTTCAGGCGTTCAGCGATGTAGCAAAATTTCTTGTCTACCGCGATTATATTATTGACCAGAAATATGATGCACTTATTAAACAAATAAAAGAAAGCGAAGCGAATGAAGAAGAAGTAAACTCTTCGCTTGAATTTGGAAAAAAATTAGGAGCGGCAATTATAGATTGGGCGAAAAAAGATAACTACTCACAAACACGCAACTTCTCTAAGTTTACGGTAACAAACACTGACAGCTGCTGGCTGCCTACCCCGCCCAAATATATGGAGGCGCTTGAGCCGCATTGGGCAAAAGTTCGTGCATTTGTGTTAGATTCCACCAGTCAATTCCGAGAACCTTTGCCCTATCAGTATAATTCAAATACTACTTCCGAATTTTACGGCATTGCAAAACAGATGTGTGATATGACGAATAATTTAGATGAGGATAAGCATCAGTTTATAAAATTCTGGGACGACAATCCCTCTCCGATAAATATTAGCGGTCATGTAGTTACCACCAACCGGCAGAATACACCGGGCGGTCATTGGCTTTGCATAACCCGGAGTATTGCCAAAGATAAAAAGCTGTCCCTTGCTGAAACCTGCGAAATTATTTCCAAGGTTTCTATTGCCATTGCCGATGCATTTAAAGTAATTTGGGATACTAAGTATGTAGCCAACAATGTAAGACCCATCACTTTTATAAATAAATACATTAACCCCAACTGGAGTCCGATTCTTGAAACCCCCAATTTCCCCGAATTTACGAGCGGGCATAGTGGCATTTCGGCTGCCGCAGCTTATATATTGACTCAGCGGTTCGGTGATAACTATTCTTTTACCGATTCGTGCAATGTTCCTTTCGGATTTCAACCACGTAAGTTTCCTTCTTTCAATGCTGCGGCAAACGAAGCGGCTATTAGCCGTGTTTACGGAGGCATTCATTACAATATTTCGTGTAAAGCAGGAGCAGAGCAAGGAGTAAAAGTAGGAGAGTTGGTTGTGTGGGTTCTAAAAACAAGAAAGTAAAATAAAGTTTGGAAATTATATCTGCTCTTTATTTCAATTGCGTTTGCATTTTAAAAATCTTCATTGTGTCATTATTCTGAGGTACTATAAACACATTTGTTTTTAAGGCAGCATCAAAAATCTTTATCACGTTTTTGGCATCGCCTTTTACAATAAACCCGCTTTCTTCATCGCTCATTGGTTTGAAAATTCCCTTGCCATTACCAATTAGAACCAATCCACCCAGTGCATCATAATTTCCGTATTCGTAATGATTTGAAAAAGAATTCCCGGCTAACACCATATCGGGATTGCCATCGTTATTTATATCCTCCATCTGTATTCCATATACCGGAGCTAGTTGTGCTTCATTGGGCAAAGCGTGAACGGAAAATTTGCCGTTGCCTAAATTCTCAATGTATGACGTAGCCATATCAGTTGCCTCAAGTTTATAACTAGCTGCCTGCTGTTGCGCAGTGATAATATCGCTTATGTTGGCTTTTGCATAATTCTCGAACGTGTAAAATTTGTTGTTATAAACTGGCATCTGCTCGCAAAATAAATCGCGGTTTACGAAAGGAACATTTTTACCGGCTATATATTGAAACACAATTGGGTCGTTGGTGCCGCTATGGTCAAAGTCACCCGCATATATTGTTACGGGTTCTTTCTCTGATGCTCTGAAAACCGAATTAAGACCCAAATTGCCCGCCACAAAATCTACATCGCCATCCTTATCAAAATCACCGGCTGTAACAGAGTTCCACCAACCGGCTGAGTGCTCAAGACCATTTTGTTTTTCCACTTTTATCAATCTACCATTCTTGTTTTCAAAAATGGTAATTGGCATCCATTCTCCAACAACAATCAAATCAATTTGCTTATCATTATTGTAATCTGCCCACACAACGGAAGTAACCATGCCGCAGTTTCGTAAACCGGGAGCAATGGAATCCGTAACATCCTCCAACTTTCCACGATTGTTTCTGAGTAGATAGTTACCAGGTGGTTTGGGATAATTATTATAATCAATCCGGTCATTCACGAACCAATCTAAATCCTTATCGTTGTCAAAATCAAAAGGTGCCATACAAGTGATATGTTCACTGAAATTACCAAGTGAGGATGCTTCATTGGTAAAACTAGAAGGTTTGAATTTTCCGTCTGCCTGTTGCAGATATGTTTTTCCTCCTTTCTCTTTCCATGAACTGCGGATTAAAAAATCTTCTTTTCCGTCTCCATTCAAATCAGCCACTGCTATTGCAGGAAGTTCTTTTGAAAACATCCGGTGAAAGAGTCTATAATTTTTAAAATCGTTATAAGCAGAATCTTTATGAATGAATGGCACGTTGAGTAATTCAGCGGTAACATCCTTTAATAAAGTACTTGTTGTTTGATGACCACCCAGGGAAGGAGGAATGACCGCATCTTTTTCTTTGAGAATAAGCAGTTGATTTGCTTTCACGCCAAATTTTGTCTCGCTTTTTCCACCCACCCAAACTACTTTCACGCTGTCAATAGTGGATAAAGTATCTAAACCGAAATGAAATAAAGGCTCCGATGAAGACATAAATCCGCGTTCGCAGGAAAGCTGTTTCATCTGTAGCTTGCCTTTAATATATACATACACTCTGCCTCCAATACCTGACGTATTTTTTCTTTCACCCTCCAGTTTAACTTTCAGAAAGTTTCTTTTAAAGATTTTATCCTCGTTGTTTTCGTAGATAAAAGCTACCGTGTCAATATTATTAATAACCAAATCCAAATCGCCATCATTATCCAAGTCAGCATAACTTGCCCCACGCGAATGTACCGGTTCATTGAGTCCCCACTGTTCACCCATCTTGGAGAAGGTTAGGTCTCCATTGTTTTTAAAGATATAATTCGGTGTTTTCACGGAGGGAAGCGCTTCCAGTTTTTCGAGGCTTCTAACTTTATAATTGGGGTCTGCCGAAAGCGGATAGTCACTTCCGTAATTGGTTTTCATAAAATCCATATTTGTAAGATCCCTTTTTATGCCGTTGGCTACAAACAAATCTTCCAAACCATCATTATTCACATCACCAAACAGACAGCCCCAACTCCATTCTGTTGCTTCTACACCCGCCATAAATCCTATGTCCTTAAATCCTTGCCCATGCTTATTAAGTTGAAGCATATTTCGGGGATACTGCGCCATCTTATGCTCTACCATATAACTGTAAATTTCGCTCGAAAAAGGAACTACATTCATTTTCCGTCTAACCGCATCTTCCGGTAGCATTTCTCCTGTAAAAAAATCGAGCCAGCCATCACCATTAATATCTGCAAAATCTGAACCCATAGCTGACATGGCTGTTTTTGGTAAAAACTCTGCCTGCCTATCGGTAAATGTTTTATTTCCGTTATTGATATACAGATAGTCTTTCCCAAAAAAATCATTAGCAATGTAAAAGTCCAGCCATCCGTCATTATTTACATCTGCAATAGAAACACTTTGTCCAACTGAACGCTCATTTAAGATACCTGCTTTTTCAGTTATATCTTTAAAATAGTTCCCTGTATTTTCAAAAAAACGATTGCCTAAAACTTTTTCTTTAAGTGGTGATTTAAAATAGTTGAAGTCAAACGCATTACCAGGGTCCGGATTATTTATTAAAACCAGATCAAGATCCCCGTCATTATCAAAGTCAAAAAAATTGGCACCAACAGTAAATCCGGGAACATTAAGTCCGTACTCTTTGCTTTGCTCTTTAAAAGTTAGGTTTTTCTGATTAATGAAAAGCAAATTACAGCCGTAGTAATCATTAATAGTTCCATCCGGATTTCCGGCAATTCCATATTTCAATAAGTAAATGTCCAGCCAGCCATCACCGTTTACGTCCACAAACAAGGCACCGTCTGTTCGACCATTATCTGCTCCATCAAAAATTCCAGAATTTGATGTAATATCTTCAAAAGCCAGGTTGCCTTTATTCAAAAATAGACGCGTTTGGTCTTTCCCTCCTGCAAATATCAAATCCGGTAGTCCATCATTATTAATATCGGCAGTTCCAACTCCACCTCCTGTTTGAAAACCAGTGACATCATTTGGATCATTAGTAAATGTTGACTTATAATCAATGTGAGATTTTTCAGCAGGGATTAAGGAGAAAAGTAAAGGCGACTTTTGTTCCGCTGTATTGCAAGCCGAAATCTCTAACATGAGTAAACCCAAAAGAACTGTTTTAAATAAAAGTTTCAAGATTGGACTCGCTGTTTTTTATTTTGTTTGGTATAAGTAATTATTCAGCTCTGTATATCAATATTATACTAAAAAGCTATACAAATCATCTATTGATTCTATCCGACACATCCAAATGCCGATCCTGTTGGGAAAACATGATTGTGATAGTTTGGGAAACAGAACTTTAAAATCCGAATTTCCACTCAGTTATTTTCTTGTTGTAATTTTCCAAAGATTTTTTGTAAAAATATAATTAGTGGCCCCGAGCAGAATCGAACTGCTATCAAAAGTTTAGGAAACTTCTATTCTATCCGTTGAACTACGGGACCAATTTTAAAAGGCAACGAAAATAAAAAATCAGATGCTAAAGAAGCCCATTATCACGATGAAGATTTCTTTAGTAATATAGCTTCACTAAAAATATCCCACATGAAGAAACATCTATTCATTTTTTCGTTTTTGGTTTTTGCAAGTGTTCAATCAAGCCTTGCACAATACTTTACACTAAGGTTTAACGGAGGATATGCCTGGCCAGGCATTCAAAACAGCGAAGGAATATTGGGACCTAAAATTGATCCTTTCTCACCGGAGAAAGATGGGTTGCTCCCTATGGCTAACATCAGCGATACACTTCCGCTA
Source organism: Chitinophagales bacterium (assembly GCA_046598235.1). GTDB lineage: Bacteria > Bacteroidota > Bacteroidia > Chitinophagales > LD1 > Bog-950. The sequence continues at coordinate 9,799 of JBKJJB010000232.1, read as the reverse complement.
AACGAACCAATTCATGGTTCGTATGGCAATGGAGGCAACTTTAATTTTGGTTTTGGCTATATGATTAACCCTTACATTGGAGTTGAATTGGGTGTACATGTTTTGAAAAGCAGAACTTTCCGTTGTGAGCAAACCAGAGGACTGACTCAGCGATTGATTGAAGGACCGCCTCCGGTATATCAGGCTTTGGGATACTATTTTATGCAGGCAAATATTTCAACCCATGCGCTAGCGGTATCACTCATGCCTTCGGTTATTATTCAGGGCGCAAAACCCGGCTGGAAAGTTTATCCGTTCGGTCGCTTAGGTATTTCACTGCCTGTATTTGGCGAGTTAGTTCATAATGTTTCAATTGATGTGGATACGAATGTTGTAGGAATAACACAACAGGAACCTTATTACTTAGGAAGACATACAGATGTAACGATTAAAACTGAGGGCACTGTTTCGATTGGTGTAAATGGTGCTATTGGAGTAGCTTATCGTCCGCTTCCCTATCTTTTAATCAGTGCGGAAATGAACGGACAATATTTGGTAACAAGAGCGAAGTCGTCAAAAGTTACCCAATGGGAAACCGATGGCAATAACCGCATAGCTGACCGAGGAGTTTATCGCTCTGAATTTAATTTTGTAGATAAGTTGGATAAGAATTCAAACAATGCTGATTTCAATCCAAATTACGACAAGAATAAACCCAAAGATGATTTGCGCGCAACCGGTCCATTCAGCAATGTAGGTTTTAGTATCGGAGTTTCTTTTCTACTGAGTAAAGAAACGCTTGGCAAAAAGAAGAAAGACGATACGAAAAAATAATAAGGGTTTTAAAGTGAAACATAAAAAAAGCCACTCGCAATATTGCGAATGGCTTTTTTTATCAAGTAACAAGAAATTATTCGATAATAATTTTTCTCACCACAGATGATAAATCTTTTTTAAGAATACGAATCAGATACATTCCCGGTGAAAGTTGTCCGCGATTGAAAGTAACAACAGAAGTATCTGCCTGTTTTTCGCTGATTACTTTTCCGGTTATATCAGTTAGTTGAATAGAATTGTAAAGCGCATATTCTTTTAATGAAACTGTCACCTGATCATTTACCGGATTTGGATAGATAGAAATTCCGTTATCGCCACCTATCTCATTTACACCAACCATTCCTGTACACATTAAATCATAAAGAAAATCTCTTGCAGTAGTATCTACTTTAGTCAACTTAGGTGCACTGCCATCCCAAGGACAATGTCCATCACCGGGGAATAACACGCTAACATGATGAGCATTGTACTGTACATATAAAGGCTCAAGTACACCTAACCCGCATAAACGAACCTTCACTGCGCCATTTATAGGGTAAGCACAATTGTAAGGCACTGTATTATCAACAGTTCCTTGAAAATTTACCGATGGTTTACTGTTAGGTCCTACAAACTCAGGAACATTTAGTCCCCCGGCTAAATTGATTAAAGCGTTTACCTCTGACGAGTAACCATCATTTCCGCTGTTGCCTTCAAATCCTCCGTTTTGGTTAATAATGTTTCGAAGAGAAGGTGTAAGTTCACCCAAGCTATCTACAAAAATGCTGTGCATATATAATACTGCACCTGCTGAGTTTCCTCCAACAAAAACTATGTTAGGGTTTATTTTGTACGTATTTGTAGTGGCAGCATCTTTTCTAAAAAAACGAATTGCCGACTTGCCATCGCTTAACGCTTTCAAAACAGTTTCAATAGCATAGGAAGAATCTAAATACATTTGAATTGCATCGCCTAAACGATAGTTAATAGAAGCAGTAACATAACCCCTTTTAGCAAAATTGTTACAGAGGGTTACAACCGATGGATCCTGGGCTTTGTCTCCACCATAAAAACTTCCACCATGTGCAAGAATAATAAGCGGACGCATTGCGGCTGTGTCACCGGTTGGCTCATACACATCTAATTTTAGTGTAGTGCTGTTAGCGGTTGAAAAAGTAACGTTAGCGGTTTTCGTTACGTTCGGAAAAATCATGTCTTTGTAACGTGTACCGCATTGGGCAAAAACCTGCGATGCCACTAACATCAACATAAGTGTTGAGTAAAAAATCTTTTTCATACTTGTTTTTTAGATGAACAAAAAGTTATCGAAAGTAAAACTTTTATTTAATGATGCTGCCGTTAGGGGTTAAATCTTTTGGCAATACGAAATGTAGTTTCCCATCTCCATCTTCTGCCATTAAAATCATTCCTTTTGATTCAATGCCTCTTAGTTTTCTTGGAGCAAGATTCGCGACCACCGAAACTTGTAAGCCAACAATCTCCTCGGGCTTGAAAAATTCTGCGATACCAGATACGATTGTTCGGATTTCAAAACCTAAATCAACTGAAAGCTTTAAGAGTTTATCCGCTTTCTCCACTTTTTCTGCGGAGAGAATAGTACCGACACGTAGATCAATTTTGGTAAAATCATCGTAGGTAATTTCGGAATTGACGGGTGACGGGTGACGGGTGACGGGTGTATTGGCAGTGTTTAGTGCTTCGGTCTTCGGTCTCCCGTCTTCGGTCTTCTTCAATTTAGCTATCTGTTTTTCAATTACATCGTCCTCAATTTTTTGATAAAGTAATTGTGCCTTGCCAAGTTGGTGCCCCCCTTTTAATAAATCTTGCCTTCCCACATCGCTCCAGGGAAAATCTTCGGCTTTCAGATTTAGCATACCGAAAAGCTTTTTTGATGTGAAGGGTAGGAACGGCTCGCAGAGAATAGCAAGGTTGGCAATAATTTGCAGGCAGTCGTACAGCACAAAAGCTGTTGCTTTCTCATCTGTCTTAATCAACTTCCAAGGTTCTTTTTCGGAAAGCAACTGATTGCCGTGCCGCGCCACATTCAGCATTTCCGCCAATGCGTCACGAAACTTAAACTGCTCCAAAGCATCTGAAACTTTATCGCGCTGCCCGTTAATAAAAGCTTTGAGGTCATCACATTCACCGGCTTGAGGAACTTTGCCTTCGTAATATTTATCGGTAAGAACTAAAACGCGGTTTACTAAGTTTCCGAAAATGGCAACGAGTTCGCTGTTCACTCTTGTTTGGTAATCTTTCCAGGTAAACTCGGAGTCTTTCGTTTCAGGAGCAATAGAAGTAAGCACATAACGTAGTTCATCTTGTTTGTCCTTGAACTCTTCCAAATATTCATGCAGCCAAACTGCCCAATTACGCGAGGTAGAAAGTTTATCGCCTTCAAGATTTAAAAACTCATTAGCAGGAACATTGTCGGCTACTATAAATTCTCCATGCTCCATCAGCATAGCCGGAAAAATGATGCAGTGAAAAACAATGTTGTCTTTTCCAATAAAATGAATCAGGCGTGTGTCTTTATCCTTCCAATAAATTTCCCACCCCTCTCCGGCTCTCCCCGAATGGGAAAGAGAATTCTGCGCAAACAATTCTTTGGTTGCAGAAATGTAACCGATAGGGGCATCAAACCACACATACAAAACTTTTCCCTCAGCCCCTTTCACGGGCACCGGAATTCCCCAATCCAAATCACGCGTCATAGAGCGCGGCTGCAATCCGTCTCCTGATTCAAGCCAGCTTTTACATTGCCCGTAAACATTTGTTTTCCAATCCTTGTGAGCATCTAAATATTTCTCTACCTGCGGCTGCAACTTATCAAGCGGCAAAAACCAGTTCTTCGTTTTTCTCAAAACAGGTTTAGAACCTGACAGAGTAGAGTGCGGATTTATTAAATCAGTAGGCGAAAGCGATGTGCCGCAATTCTCACATTGGTCACCATAGGCATTTTCATTGCCACACTTCGGACAAGTTCCTATAATGTACCTGTCTGCCAGAAATTGTTTTACTTCCTCATCATAATACTGGTCGGTTTCCTGCTCGGTGAAAGAACCTTGCTCATAAAGTTTTTTAAAAAACTCAGAAGCAGTTTCGTGATGCGTTTTGCTGGTGGTGCGCGAGTAAATACTGAAAGAAATTCCAAACTCTTCAAAGGAACCTTTCATCATGGTGTGATACTTATCAACTACCTGCTGCGGAGTAATTCCCTCCTTTCGTGCCTTAATTGTAATAGGAACTCCATGTTCATCGCTGCCACAAACAAAAATTACATCGCGTTTATTAGCGCGCAAATACCGCACATATACATCAGCCGGCAAATAGCAACCCGCCAAATGACCAATGTGAACAGGTCCATTAGCATAAGGAAGCGCTGCTGTTACCGTATATCTCTTCCAATTCTTCATGTAAGGCAAAGATGAAATTTTGATTGATTTGAATTGGTATTTCTACAAATCATCAGCGGGTCTTCGCATTCTGATTTTCTTTCCATCTATTACATACAGGCATCCTTTCAGTTCAGAAGATTTCACCAATTCTGCTACACGAATAGTTATTTTTTCTATGTCAGCTAATGAAACTTGTTTCTTGGCTCTACAAACAATAATTCCTTCAGTTTCGTCAGCGGGATAACGAATAATATTTGCAAAATCTAAATCGAAAGTAACAAGCACCCTGTTTTCCTTTTTACAGAGCATGTAAAGCGAATCATCATCTGTTCCTGAAATTTTTTGATGGAGAACAGAGGATGCATCCACACTTTCGGCAGGAAAAATTTTGGTAAAAGAAGAAGGAAAATTTTCGTCTAATTTAATTTTCTTCATGCGGCAGAATCTAATTCCACATAGTTTTCGTGGCTCATAGCAGCACCGTAAGCAATGCAGGCAAGTATATCCTCCCGGGTGATATGAGGATAACTTTCTACTACTTCCTCCATAGAACTTCCGGATGCGAGAAAATCTAAAATGAGCGAAACCCATATTCGTGTGCCTTTAATACATGGCTTGCCGAAACAAATATTCGGATTCACAGAAATGCGGTTGAGTAATGCGTTCATGCCATAAAGTTATTGAATTATTCAAAATTGATAAGAGATAACATCTTTTTACTAATTATCGTTTCGGTAACTATTTTCGCTTCATGCTATTACGACCACCGTCATTAAAGAAAGGAGACAGCGTTTATATTCTCAGCACTGCGAAAAAAATTTCGAGAGAAGAAATTGATTTGGCTGTGAAAACCTACGAATCGTGGGGATTGAAAGTGATAATTGGCGATACCATCGGAAAAGAATATAATCAATTTGCCGGAACCGATGAAGAGCGGTTAAGAGATTTTCAGAAAGCATTAGATGACCCGAATATTAAAGCTATTATTTGTGCGCGTGGCGGCTATGGTACTGTTCGTATTATGGATGAACTCATTTTTGATGAAATGATGAAGCATCCGAAATGGATTGTGGGTTTTAGCGACATTACCTTTTTACAAACTCACATCTCTAACAATATTGGCATTCAGTTGCTTCATGCACACATGCCTATTCAATTTGAACATGCTGCACCTGAATCTATTGAAACATTGCGCAAGGAATTATTTGGCGAGAAGAATGAATATGTAATTCCTACTCATGAACTAAACCGCAAAGGAGAAGCAGAAGGAATTTTGATTGGAGGAAATCTCTCAATTCTTTATTCTATTACAGGAACAAAAAGCGGAATGAACACCGACCGCAAAATTTTATTTCTCGAAGACTTAGATGAATATCTATATCATGTTGACCGAATGATGATAAACCTGAAACGCTCTGGTAAACTTCAAGGATTGTCTGGAATGATTGTAGGAGGGTTTACAGATATGCACGATAACCAAATTCCTTTTGGGAAAACCGCTTACGAAATAATTGCAGAGCATGTCAGCGGATTTAATTTTCCTGTTTGCTTTAATTTTCCTGCCGGACATATTGAAGATAATCGTGCATTGGTTATTGGAAGAATCTACAAATTGCAAGTAGGAAAAGATGCAGTGAAAGTTTTGTGATGAATGCCTACCTTGAATATACAGCAGTCGCCTTCGGAATTATTTACGTGCTGCTCGCAGCGCGAAGAATTGTTTGGTGCTGGCTCTCAGGAATAATAAGTGCAGCCCTTTATATCTACATCAATATCTACCACAACCTTTTTCAGGATGCCATCCTTCAAACCTATTATGTAATTGCGGGTTTTTATGGTTGGTGGCTGTGGAGCAGCCCCACCCAAACCCTCCCCCAAGGGGAGGGCTTAAATACAAAATCCAAATTGTCGATTATTTCATTTTCCCTTCAGCGAAATTTCAAACTGATTTTTTTCGGAGCATTACTTGTTCCTGTTTTTGGTTTTGCATTTTCAATACTTGGCAACTCACTTTCTTACTTCGATGCTGGAGTAACTGTTTTCAGTTTTATTGCTACATGGATGACGGCAAAAAAGATTTTAGAAAACTGGCTTTTTTGGATTGTGATTGATTTAGTAGCTGCCGTTATGTATTTCATCAAAGAGCTTCATGCAACTTCTGCACTTTATATTTTCTTTTCTGTAGTTGCGGTTTATGGGTATTTTGAATGGAGAAAAAATGTTTCACACAAAGACGCAGAGACGCAAAGTGTATGACTCCACTAATCTCTATTACCGGAACCGAATCAACAGGCAAAACAGAACTTGCCGGAAAACTTGCTACGCATTACAAAACAGTTTTTGTTCCCGACTATTCGAGACAATACATTGCTCATCTTAATCGCAAATACAACCATACCGATGTAGTTAAAATTGCCGAAGGAATTATTGAAGAAGAAAATAAAATGCTTCAATACGCGCACCGCATTCTTTTCAGCGATAATGACCTCATCAATATCAAAATCTGGTTGCAGTATTATAAATGGCACGTTCCGGATTGGCTGGAAGAAGAGATAGTAAAACGGAAAAATAATCTTCACCTGCTCTGCGATATTGATATTAAATGGAAAGCTGATGAGTTGCGAAAAAACCCTGATGACAGAACTGAATTGTTTCAACGATTCAATGACGAACTCTCACTTCTACAAGCAAATTTCAAACTCATAAAAGGAAGGGGAGATAAGCGAACAGAACACGCTGTTGAAGCAGTGGAAGATTTTCTTTCTTCCCTGAAATAAAAATCCTTTTACATTCGCATCAACTTTCTGGGGGCGTTCCTGACAATTGTCGGGATCTGAGAAGAACCCTTCGAACCTGAACATGGTAATTCATGCGATAGGAAAAGAAAAGACGAATCACTCGCCTGTCAGTTTCGAATAATCTCTTCTTTCTCTCAGAGTAAAATCAATCACTATGAAAAGGATTTTATTCAAACTCATTGGGCTAAAGCCAAAAAACTACTTTGCATGTAACCCCATGCTTAAGCATGGGGTTACAAAGCCACAGATTATGTTGGCTTTAGCCACAATAGTTTTAAAAGGAGCATTTGCACAAACTGATTCAACAATTGTAAAAACCGATTCGGTAATTACAATTTTTAAAGATGATGTGGTGGTAAGCGCCACCCGCGCTAAGGAAAACTCTCCGACTACTTATCAGTTCATCAGCAAAGAAGAACTGAACAAAAACAATCTCGGTCAGGATATGCCAATTCTTCTGGATAATACTCCTTCGGTGGTTACAACCTCCGATGCAGGTGCAGGCATTGGCTATACAGGAATAAGGATAAGGGGAAGTGATGCCACCCGCGTAAATGTTACCCTCAACGGAATACCCGTGAACGATGCCGAAAGTCAGGGGACATATTGGGTTGACTTACCCGATGTGGCTTCATCTGCTCAGAGCATTCAGATACAAAGAGGAGTAGGGTCTTCCACTAATGGTGGCAGTGCCTTCGGAGGAACGCTCAGTGTGCAAACACAGTCGCCATCCGAAAAACATTTTGGAGAAGCCAATGTTTCAGCGGGTTCTTTCGGAACGTTTAAGATTAATGGTAAGATAGGAAGCGGTATCCGCAAAGGTTTTTTTGCCGAAGGTTCTGTTTCTTGGATTACTTCGGATGGTTATATAGACCGCGCTTCTTCGAATTTGATTTCGTGGTTTACACAGATTGGTTACATGCGCAACAAAACGCTTATTAAGCTGGTGTATTTTGCAGGGCAGGAAAAAACTTATCAGGCATGGAATGGTGTGCCGCAGGATTCGCTAAAGACTAACAGAACTTATAATGATTTGGGAACTGATTATGGACAACATTTTCCTGCTTACGGAAATCAGGTTGACAATTACAATCAGGATTATTTTCAATTGCTGTTTGCGCAGCAACTGCCAAAACATTGGTTCCTGAATGCAGGATTGTTTGCTACACTCGGGCATGGTTATTATGAGGAATACAAAGTTGACCAGGATTTTAATGATTACTTTAAAAACTATGATTCAGTTCCCCGATATACTGATTTAGTTCGCCAGAAATGGCTACAGAATATTTTTTATGGAGGAACCTGGTCGTTGAATTACAATCACAAGAATATTGACTTCACTCTCGGTGGTTTATATGGAAGGTACGATGGTAAACACTTCGGGAAGGCGATATGGGCTGATGCTATATCTGATTTAGACAAGGATAAACATTACTACGATGGCAAATCGCTCAAGAATGATTTTAACGCGTATGCAAAATTCAACTACGAGTTACTGCGTAAATTCAACTTCTATCTCGACTTTCATTATCGTTACGTTGGATACACCACCAGTGGGGTTGATGCCGGACAAAACAGTTATGATGTAAACAAGCAGTGGCATTTCATTAATCCCAAGGCCGGAATACTTTATAAGATAAAGCCGCAGCATCAGCTGTATGCTTCGTATGCGCTCGGCAATCGCGAACCTAACCGCGATGATGTATTGGCAGCATTGGTTACGGGGAAAGAGGTAAAACATGAAACCATGCATAATGTGGAAGCAGGCTATAAATATCTGGATGACAAATTTCCATTTGCTATCAATTACTATTTGATGCAATACAAAGACCAGTTGGTGCTCACAGGAAAATTAAATGATGTAGGTAATCCGCTGAAAGAAAATGTACCTGTCAGTTACCGCACAGGAGTAGAGTTAAACGGCAAGATTATTTTCTACAGCAAGAAACTGAATACAAAGTTTGATTCTCAATCGCCATTGGTTCCGGTTCCAGACTCAAGAGTTTTTTCTATCAATTACTCCTTTACATACTCGTTCAACAAAATCCAATCGTTTGATGAATACATCTATACTTATGATGAAAACTATTCCCCTGTTGACTCGCTGACACAAATCATCACGCATAAGAACACTGACATTGCCTTTTCGCCAAGCATTATTGCCGCTCTGGAATTAGCAGCCTATCCTGTAAAGGGTTTAGAGATCAGCTTAATGAACAAAGCGGTTAGTAAACAATACCTCGACAATACTTCCAACGAAGAGCGAAAGCTGAAACCGTTTTTCTATTCCAATCTACGTCTTTCATACAAGTTGCCTCTTAAACGCGCAGACAAGGAAATTAAATTCACGCTGCTCTTCAATAATATCTTTAACCGCTTATTCGAAAGCAACGGATATACCTATAGTGAGCGGTACTCTTATCTGGATGAGAACAACCAAACACAGGTTACCCCAACTTCAACGTATAATTATTACTACCCGCAGGCAGGGTTTAATTTCCTTGGAGGGATGAGTGTGAGGTTTTAGATACTTACTTCATTACTCGAATAAATGACTGAATAGTCCGTCTCTCAGTTTTGGTTCAAACCATGTTGACTTGGGAGGCATAATGCTTCCACTGTCGGCAATGTCCATTAATTGTTTTAATGAAACAGGAAACAGAGCAAAGGCAACTTTCATTTCACCGCTGTCAACTCTGCGTTGTAGTTCTTCCAATCCACGAATGCCGCCAACAAAATCAATTCGCTTATCGGTGCGCGGGTCTTTAATTCCGAGCAAAGGAGATA
>JBKJJB010000218.1:0-3489 GCA_046598235.1 Chitinophagales bacterium | reverse complement strand
AAAACTTGCGAGAAAAACATGGAGTTTCTTCGAGCGTTTTGTCGAAGCCAGTTATCTCCGGCTCCGACAAAACGCTCGAAGAAACTCCATGTTTTTCTCGCAAGTTTTCTCAGGAATATATTTTGTCGATGCGTAAGCGCAGATACTTGTTTAGCCAACGGCTTACTGGTCCACCAGGTAATGGCCGGAGTGATAAACCATAACATCACTATAGGTCCGGCAATGCTTAATTGAGCAGGAGCAAAGCATAACAAATAGGCAAAGACCACAGTAGTGAGAAACGGTTCAATCCACATTACCGAGTACGATGCCCAAAAACTGTTACGGTTATTGGTCCATTCCATTCCAGAAGGATTCCATTCAAGCAGATTTTTTCGACTGATAAGCATTCTCCATAAAGTGCGGCTGACAGCTATTAAATTGGCAAAGGCTTCATACGGAAGAGTGACCAGTGTAAATAATGTTTTAACAAAAACATCCCACGTGTTACGAATCGAGTTTTGCACATGATGTATCAAAATAACATCCTCTGGTTTTCGGAGTGCATTCCAGATACTTGTTATAATAATAGGTACGGCAATAATTGCTGAAACTATAACCGTCCACAAGAATGAAGAAGGCAAGGCAAACCATCCCAGCAGCAAAAGAGCGGTTAATGCTAAGGAAACAAGACTGCGCCTGATATTGTCAAAAATTTTCCAGCGTGATAAGGCTGAAAGCGGATTTTTATGCCATTGTGTTTCGGACCCCTTAAGAAAAGGTAAAAACCATCCAAAAATCTGCCAGTCACCTCGCACCCACCGCGAACGCCTTTTCATATCTGCATGATAACGGGTAGGATATTTTTCAAACAATTGCACATCGCTCACCAAACCTGAACGTATATAACATCCTTCTATAAGGTCATGGCTTAGAATACTGTTATCTTTAAACTTTCCATCGAGCACTTTCCTGAAAGTATCTACCTCATAAATTCCTTTGCCGATAAAAGAACCTTCTTCAAATAAATCTTGATATACATCGGAAGATGCACGGGTATAAGGATCGATGCCAGGTTCATTGCCGTGCATGCGCGCATAGATAGAACCATTAATATCCGGCAAACTGACAGTTACCCTGGGCTGTAAAATTCCATACCCTTTGGTAACCCGCCTTTTTTCTTCATCATACCAAGCATGATTCAAAGGATGCGCCATGGTTCCGATTAATTTCCACGCAGAGCCCATTGGCAGGTGAGTATCTGCATCGAGCGTAATCACATATTTAATTTCAGTAAAAACAGATTGGTCAGCGAGAACAATAGAGAAAGAATCGCTTGAACCAACCCGCAATAGGGAGTTTAATGCAGAAATTTTACCTCGCTTTCTTTCATAACCCATCCATACATTTTCCTTTGCATTCCAAAGCCTCGGACGATGAAAAAGGAAAAACAAATCATTGTTTTCTCTTTGATATTTTTTGTTCAGCGCTTCAATTTTTCGTTTCGCAGATTCTACAAGTTCTTTGTCAGTTGGAAGCGTTTCGTGTTTTGCATCAGTAAAGTCTGTCAGCAACCCAAAATGCAAATTGTCATTTCTATTGGCCAGAAAACGAACTTCTAAAGAATCAACCAGGTCATCTATTTCTCTCCTGCTCGAAAGCATGGCGGGGATAATGACAAGAGTCCTCGATTCAACAGGAATTTTTCGGGAGAAATCCATCCGTGGCAACAAGTGCGGCTTAACCAATAAAGTAGAAATAAAGTTAACTATCGAAATAGCCATCTGGCTGGCGGCTACCAAAGAAAGAACCCCGATTATTGAAAGGAGAAAGATGTTTGTTGTATCTGCTCGTGCCTGAAGGAAAATAGATAAGCTGAATGCAAGGGTAGATAAAAAAATAGACCCAAGATACAATGGCAACCTATGCTTTTGCAAAAAGTAGCGGAACCTTTTTACCAATGGCAAAGGCATTTTGGCTATTCTTTTTGTTTGGTTTACTCCGGGTCCGATAAGGTAATATCCCACATGAGAGGTGCGGTCATCATTTCCTTTCGCTAATGCATCTTCCGCAGCTAATTGTATGGCTATTCGAGCCACTTCGTGCTCCGCTACTTTGCTTTGTTTAGCAATATGCTCTACTACATGTCGGTATCCATCTCTTGTAGTAAAATCCATAGCCGCGTAAATACCGTTCCTATCTTGACGGAGAGTTTGCTCTACTACACTGTGCGTTTCTACGAAACTGCGCCAATCCATAGAGCCAAGCAAGCGAAGACTGCCAATGCTGTTACTCATGGAGACCTGATTTGCTGCCTGTTTTTGAATTTCGGCATTTACAAGTTCCGAACTGGTTAAACCGTTCTCTGCTAATTGCTGTTCAATCCAGTTTAACGCCAATGCCAAATCTGGACCTTTACCGCGCAACTGGCGAATTAATTCAGCAACAAAGGCACCAACCATCGGAGGGTTTGAACGCGCCATATCTGCAATGATCAGTATAAGGTCTTTAGGGTTTTTTTCAGAGGTCTCAATCATTTGCCCGGCCCAATAATCTGCCAGACTTCCATCTACTTTGTCAATTGCAACATAAGCGGCAACGCGTCTTAAATTTTCAATTAACGCCAGCCGCAACATAATGGGTATAGCCCACAACTCTCCCAATTGCAAATTGGTTACAGTTTGGTAGGCTTTTATAAAGCTGCTAAGGCTTTCTATATCTATTCTCCCATCACTATGAGAAATTATTTGCAGAACAATGTCATAGATGCGCGTTACACCAGCTGCTGAAACGTTTAAAAGTTGAGGCAAATCTTCACTATAACCTTTAGGGAAGTGGAGTTTTGCATTGCGGATATGCTCTTCTATCAGGTAAAAATTATCTATCAGCCATTCCCCTGCCGGTGTTATCTGATATTTCTTTTTTATAGATTCAGTGAGCAGCTTTCTTACATCCTGTAACAACAGTTCATTATCTGCAAGCCGTTTAAGCAAATGATCTTTTGCTGTTTTGTCACTCCGCTTATGTGTTCTGGCCAGCACTTTTCCGAAGCGCTCCATTTGCTCAGAGCTATATAATTCTGCTCTCAGGGGCTCTTCGTTGAGGTATTTGAGATTGGAATTATTCGTTTGAAAAAACGTTCTCAAATTTGAAATGATTTCGTGCGCTCCGGATATCAGATTCATGTTTTAATTTCTTTCATTTCAACGCAGCGGTTACAATAAGCTGCGCTTCTTCTATAATTTTTTCCAAATGTGCCTTTCCTAAAAAACTCTCTGCATAGATTTTATAAATTTCCTCTGTTCCTGACGGACGGGCAGCAAACCATCCATTATCAGTTACAACTTTCACGCCACCAATGGCTGAACCGTTTGCCGGTGCATTGGTTAATATATTTTGAATTTTTTCACCCCGAGTTATTCGCTTTTTATTTCGGTTGCAGAAAGTTTTTTTAATTTTTGTTTTTGTTCGGTAGTCGCTTTTGATTCAATCCGGTCGTACACGGGTTCG
>JBKJJB010000040.1:0-2528 GCA_046598235.1 Chitinophagales bacterium | reverse complement strand
GTTGGCGATGCTTTTTGCGGCTTTAATCTTTTCGCGATTTATTTCGGGTAAACCGTAAACAAATTTTCTTCCGGCAACAGAACTATTTGCCTGATGTCTGAAATCATGACTTAAATCAATCACTACTAAACTATCGGGCAATTCATTTTCCTCCATGAATTTCTTTGCCGCATCGTGTCCTCCGCACAGGAACAGAACATCTGCATCGGTGTTGTGAGTCCCAGTAAAAGACAATTCTGTTTCGCCAAGTAAATCAGTGTGGGTTTCATCCACTTTCTTCCCCGCTTGGCTGTTGCTTTGAACAAAAGCTATTTCAGCATGAGGATGTAATAACAACAGGCGAATTAATTCACCTCCTGTATAACCTGCCCCGCCAATAATGCCTGCTTTGATTTTACTCATTGTCCAAAGCGTCTATGTTGTTCACCTGAAAATAAATGCTCGTTTGGTTCCCGAAAATTTTGGTGAATCCTTTTACATCATCGCCCGTCCATGCCTTATTCATTTCTCCATAGCTGCCAAACTTAGCAGACATCAAATCATGAGAAGATTCAATTCCTGTAAGCTCAAAACGATATGGAAGAAGTTTCACAAACACTTTTCCGCTTACAAATTTCTGAGTAGATTGAAGAAATGCTTCAATATCGCGCATGGTTGGGTCGAAGTATTGTCCTTCGTGCAGCCAGTTACCATACCAAGCCGACATCTGATCTTTCCAATACAGTTGCCATTTAGTGAGCGTATGTTTTTCGAGAAGATGATGCGCTTTGATAATTATCAGAGGTGCCGCAGCTTCAAAACCAACGCGACCTTTTATGCCAATGATGGTATCACCCACATGAATATCGCGACCAATGGCAAAAGGGCTAACTAATTCCTGAAGATATTGAATGGCTTCTACCGGATTGGTGAAGGATTTTCCATTTACTCCGTTTAGTTCGCCTTGCTCAAAAGTCAGCGTCATGTTTTCGCTTTCCGTTATTGCCAGTTGAGTTGGATAGGCAGATTCAGGCAATGCTTTGTCAGATGTGAGCGTTTCCTTCCCCCCAACCGATGTTCCCCAAATTCCTTTGTTGATGCTATAAGCAGCTTTCTCAAAATTCATCTGCACTTTGTTAACTTTCAGATATTCAATTTCTGCTTCGCGTGAAAGTTTCAAATCGCGGATAGGTGTAATTATTTTGAGTTCGGGTGTCATTATTTGAAACACCATATCGAAACGAACCTGATCGTTTCCCGCTCCGGTGCTTCCATGTGCAACAGCCGATGCGCCAATCTCCTTTGCATATTTTGCAGTGGCAATTGCCTGCACCATTCGTTCAGCACTTACCGAAAGCGGATAAGTATTATTCTTCAGAATATTTCCGAAGATTAAATACTTAATCACATCGCGGTAGTATGAATCTTTTGCATCAATACATTTAAAAGAGGCGACTCCCAATGCTTTGGCATGTGCTTCTATCTTTCTAACTTCTTCTTCCGAAAATCCTCCGGTATTGATAGTGAGCGCATGAACCTCCAAGCCTAATTCCTTTTTAAGGTGTATTGCACAGAAGGTAGTATCTAATCCCCCGCTGAAAGCGAGAACAACTTTATTGTTTTGATTCTTCTGCATACTAAAAGATGATTGAAAAAACCTGAGAAAATAATTTCTTAATAGTCGGAAGAATATCTTCTTCGTTTTTCTCCGGCTCAGGAAGTTTCACTTCTTTTTTCTCCGCTTCTTTTTCAGCGGGATTGTAAAGCATAGCCGTACACAGGCAGTTCTTTCTTTCCTTGCTTTGAAGTATTTCAAAGTTTACACAACTCTGACAACCCTTCCAGAATTCCTCATCGTTCGTCAACTCCGAATAAGTAACCGGCTCGTAACCGAGGTCGGAGTTAATCTTCATTACTGCCAAACCGGTGGTAAGACCAAAAAGTTTTGCATCGGGATATTTACTTCGGGAGAGTTCAAAAATTTTCTCCTTAATCCGTTTAGCCAAACCACTCTTTCTAAACGCAGGTGCTACAATCAAACCCGAGTTGGCAACATACTTTCCGTGTCCCCATGACTCGATATAGCAAAACCCTGCCCATTCACCGGTGTCGGTTAGAGCAACAACCGCCTTTCCTTCGCGCATTTTCTCACGCACGTAATCCGGTGACCTTTTGGCAATTCCGGTACCCCGTGCCTTTGCGGAGGTCTCTATCTCATTACAAATTATTTCAGCAAATTTTTCATGTTGCTCATCGGCAACAATGGTTACAAATGTTTCATTCATCTTCTTTCTTAAAATTTTTGGTTATAACAATTGATTCTTTGGCGGGAAAAAGAATAGAATCAATTTCGTATAAAGAAGGGGGTACATAAACTGACACTCATGGAGTGAGTATCAATAGTCAACACATCTCCCTTAGGTAAAAAAACCTTTGGAGTATGGATTGTTTTAAAAAACGAAACAGAAATTCCTGTTTTCGACAAAATCCTCATTGTTGAGATTTTTATTTTTTGATTAATAATTATTCGAATGCGAAAGTGCAATATA
>JBKJJB010000022.1:0-5572 GCA_046598235.1 Chitinophagales bacterium | reverse complement strand
CTCGCTCATAAATCCAAGATGATATTTGCCAAACGTTTTTGATTTTGGAAACAGTTTAGCCAACCCAAAGGTTTTATAAAAAGCAACCGCAGGTGTTGGCAAACCACGTTTAGATTCAGGCAAAAAATTTCCTTTACCATCCATCATTCTTACGCCCAATGCACCTGCATCTTTATGCTCATTCATAAAAGCAATACATTTTTCAAAAGTATCTTCGGCAACAACAGTATCGGGATTCAAAAGCAAAACAAATTCACCTGTTGACTTTTCAATTGCCTGATTATTGGCTTTAGAAAAACCAACATTGTTTTGGTTGGCAATAATTTTTACGAAAGGAAATTTTTGCTCCACCATTTCCACCGATCCGTCAGCAGAAGCATTGTCAACCACAAAAATTTCAGCATCCATTTGTGCAACAGCACGCTTAACTGAAAGCAAGCATTGCTCTAAGAAATAACGAACGTTGTAGTTAACTATGACAATGGAAAGTTTCAATTCTCTTTATTGTAAGTTTTAATAAACTCCGCTGGATTCAACGTTTTTATTGCAGAATATTTGAAATCCTTTCTGTTGCCTGTGATAATATAATTTACTCCTTTTATAGACAGCGCACATTCGTGTTGAATGGCATCTTCAAAATCAACAAATGAAGAAGAGAAAGATTTTTCAATTATAGTTTTGTCAACCGGAGCAATCATTACTATAGCCGTTAAGTCTTTCAATATTTCTTTCAACTGTTTAGGAGGAATTATTTTCCGACAGGAATAAAAGATATGGCTGACAGACAGTGACGAACAGTAGGCTTCAAATTTTCCGTTGGCAGCCAGTTCAATAATTTTTTCGGAAAATGAGAGATCGGGTAATCGCTGGGCAATAACATCTATCAATACATTCGAGTCAAGAAATATTTTCATTTATCAACTCTGTATTTTTTCGATAAAGATTTAGTGAGTTCTTCCTTATAATCAAAATTTAAAGGAAATGCTTTTTTCCTGTTTGCCTTTTTAATATTTGAAAAAAGCCGTACTACTATGGGATGTTTTGATGACAAAGGCTTACTCTTTTTGGCATTATGTGTAGTTACATAAGTAATAAAATCTTCAAAAACGGCCGACACGGTTGTGTCGTTTTCCGATGCATAAGTTTTCGCCTTTTGAACAGTATCTGCTTTAACGCTCAATGTGAGTTTGGTATTCATACGTATAAATTATATTCAAATATACGTATAACTTCTATTTCAATTCGAATTCTTCACCAAATAATTTTCGTAAGGCAAACGGGTAGCAATAGAGCGCGCCAATGTCATTTCATCGGTGTATTCCAATTCTCCGCCAAACGAAATTCCCCGAGCGATAGTGCTTATGTTTACACCAAGGTCTTTTAGCTTCTTACTCACATAAAAAATAGTGGTATCGCCTTCAATAGTTGGGCTGATTGCCATAATTATTTCTTTCACCTCTCCCAACTTCACACGCTCAATCAGCGAATCAATATTCAGTTTATCGGGACCAATGCCATCAATAGGAGAAATAACTCCTCCCAATACGTGATAGGTTCCTTTGTAAATGTTGGTGTTCTCAATAGCAATTACATCCCGAATAGTTTCTACTAAACAAACGATAGAATGATCGCGGTGGTGGCTTCCGCAAATTTCACAAAGTTCGTGGTCAGATACATTGTTGCATGTTCGGCAAAATTTTATTTCGCTGCGCATTTTTGAAATCGCATCGCCAAAATATTTCACCTTGTCTTCATCTTGCTTGAGCAAGTGTAACACCAAACGTAAAGCTGTTTTTTCGCCAATGCCCGGAAGCTTTGTGAATTCGCCAACAGCATCTGCAATCAACTTTGAAGAATATTTCATCAAGGGCTAAAAATAATCGTAATTGCTATATTGCGCGGAGTATGATTAGAAAACTTTCTATTGTAATTCCCGCCTATAACGAGGGTGCCACTATTCACCGCATTTTAGATAAAGTTCAAGCGGTAAAGCTGTTGAACGATTTAGAAAAAGAGGTGGTTATTGTTAATGATTATTCAAGCGATAACACTGAAGAAGCAATTTTAAACTATCAAAAACAAAACCCATCGCTACCGATTCAATATTGTAAACATGAAGTAAATCAAGGCAAAGGTGCTGCGCTACATACCGGAATAAAAGAAGCTACCGGAGATGTAATTGTAATTCAGGATGCTGATTTGGAGTACGACCCTAACGAGTTTAATATTTTGTTGAAGCCCATATTAGATGGCTTTGCAGATGTAGTTTATGGCTCGCGCTTTATGGGCGGCAAGCCGCACCGCATTTTATTTTTCTGGCATACCATCGGAAATAAAATGCTGACGGCTATGAGTAACATGTTTACCAACTTGAATCTGACCGACATGGAAACCTGTTACAAAATGTTTCGTGCCGAAGTTTTAAAATCGCTTGACCTGAAAGAAAAACGTTTTGGCTTTGAACCTGAAGTAACAGCCAAAATGAGTCGCTATCCAAACGTAAGAATATATGAAGTAGGCATCAGCTACTATGGCAGAACGTATGAAGAAGGAAAAAAAATTGGTTGGCGCGATGGATTTCGTGCGTTGTATTGTATTTTGAAATATAACTTTTAGCGATCCTCAATAGCTATAATTCCTATTAGCTTAAAGAATGAAGTGGTATAAATTTTTTCGGGAGCAACTTCACTTTATTACAGTAGTTGCGCTGGCGGTTGTGTTTATATGGACCGCTTTTAATAATTCGAAGTGGCGAAAAAATGAGGTGATACGTTGGGATGTTTATGGATACACTATGTATTTAAGTTCCGCCCTTATTTATCACGATATTAAAACGCTCAAACACTTTGATGATATAGATCTAAAGTATCATCCGTGCGGTGACAGGATGGGCTATGCAAGGCACGATTGCGGAGGAGGAAATAAAGCTTTGAAATATACTTGCGGCAATGCGCTGATGATGGCTCCTTTTTATGTAACAGCTCATTTACTCACAGTTGCATTCGGTACTTTTTCAGTAGATGGATATTCTGAATGGTACCAGATGTCGGTAGCTTTGTCCACCATTTTTTGGGGAGCAATGGGATTATTTTTCCTAGTACTCATTCTCAAGCGCTGGCTTAATCCGGCTCCAATTTCCATCGCTATTATTTGTCTTGGGTTTGGCACTAATTTTTTTTACTATACCACTCTTGAAACAGGAATGACACATATTCCTTCTTTCTTTTGGTTTTCATTTTCCTGTTATTGTTATTTAAAATGGTTTGAAAATCGTTCGTGGAAATATGCGCTGCTTACAGGACTTTCGTTTGGCTTTATTGCACTCCTGCGACTTACGGATATGATATACGCTATTATACCAGCAGTCCTATTTGTTACAACTTTTGCCAATAGCAATGCTCGTGAAAAAACAGGATTAATACTCCAGGCTTCAAGTGCCGTGTTGATAGCATTTTTTCTTTTTTCCATTCAAATGCTCTATTGGAAATACGTGTCAGGAAACTGGTTCCACTATTCGTATACAGATGAAAAATTTGACTTCGCTAATCCGCATATTTTAGATGGATTATTTAGCTACAAAAAGGGCTGGCTGCTTTACACTCCTGTTATGATTTTTGCATTGGCTGGAATTCCGTTGTTATTAAAAAGGAATTTGCGACTGGGAATAGGCATTCTTCTTTTTCTGATTCTTAATGTGTTTGTAGTATTTAGTTGGTGGATGTGGTGGTATGGTGCAGGTTTCGGAGCAAGAAGCATGATACAATCGTATGCAGTGCTTTGTATCCCCCTGGCTTTTGTAATTCAATGGATAGTTGAACGCATTTCAAGTAAAAACAAAAAGCAACGTGTAATTGCAACTTCTTTATCTGTCATCCTTTTATTTTTCATTGCTCTTAATTTGTTCCAGACTTATCAATATAAACGAGGAACTCTTCACTACGACAGTATGACTAAAAAATCTTACTGGGGAATATGGGGGAAATTGACGTTGAATGAAAAAGAATATGAGGAATGCTATGAATAAGTTTTAAAAAAAATCATCGTGCTCTTAGAGGCTGTTTGGATTTGTATCAAAAGAAATTCTATAAACGTAAAAAGAGACACTGCCATGCTGACGAAGGAAGCATCTTGTATTTGGTTGACCAATGAAATACAAGATTCCTCACTTCGCAAAACCTTCGTTCGGAATGACAGTCCCTTTTTAAAAACCGTTACAGTGTTAAATCCAAACAGCTTCTAAGAGCAAGAAATTATTCCTTAGTAAACTCTTTATTTACAATCCTGCTTTTAATAATAAAGAGAGGTCTGCCTTTTACCTGAAAGAAAATTCGCAGCACATACTCACCTATAATTCCTAATGAAACAAGCTGAACACCGCTAAAAAGAATGATGGTAAACAGCAATCCGGTAAACCCTTCAATTACCGGAACACCGAATACGAATCTTTTTACTACAGTATAAACGAAATAGGAAAGTGCTATAAGGACGGTAACAATACCCATGTTAGTGATAAATTTTACAGGGAAGTCGCTGAAATTAAAAATGCCATTATATGCTAACCTGTAAAGCATTTTAAAAGAATATTTTGTTTCGCCCATTGCCCGTTCCGGACGGTCGTATTCAAATCCGATTTGCTTAAACCCAACCCAGGAACGAAGCCCTCTTAAGTATCTGCTTTCTTCGGGCAATTGATTTAAAATGTCTACCACTTTCCGACTAAACAATGCAAAGTCTCCGCTATCAAGATTCACTTCAATGTTGGAAATATTTTTGAGCAACCTGTAGTAAAAATAGTAGGCGGCCTTTTTGAACCAACTCTCTTTTCTGTTTTTTCTTACAGCATATACTACATCATTTCCTTTCTTAAAAAGTGCATAGAAATTATTGAATAGCTCAGGCGGGTCTTGCAAATCACCATCAATACACATTACCGCTTCGGTTGCTCTTATGTTTAAAAGTCCGGCACTTAATGCTAATTGATGTCCAAAATTTCTTGAAAGAAATATACATTGATACCGCGCATCCATCAAAGCATTTGCCTGCATTAGTTGGGCTGTAGTATCACGCGAACCATCATCTACCATCACCACTTCCATTGATAAAGAACTTTCACTCATCAACTTATTCAAACGCTCTACCAATAGAGGAAAATTTTCTTCTTCGTTGTAAAGAGGAACTACAAATGATATTTGTGGTTGCATTGGATACGGCTTATAGTTTGTAATTTTCTGTTTTGTTCTTTCAACCTAAATGTATAATTAGATTCAACAAATCAACACGCAAGCAATAGACGCAAATTTATTATACATTTTTGCAGTGTTCTTATATCACACTCAATGCGCCTCTAACCAATTTACACCTGTTCCCATTTCAGCTTCAATAGGCACGTTGGTTTTAATAGCGTGAATCATCTTGTGGTAAATAATTGGCTTGATGATTTCTACTTCATCTTTATGCGCATCAAACACTAATTCATCATGCACTTGCAAAGTCATTTTACTTTTAAGGTTTTGCTTTTTGAATTCGTGATGAATATCAATCATGGCAAGTTTAATCATATCGGCTGCTGAAC
>JBKJJB010000440.1:0-3205 GCA_046598235.1 Chitinophagales bacterium | reverse complement strand
CGCAGCACATTCAATACAGCCTTTACGCAACGGTCCTAAGCCCCTGAAGTATGGATCAACTTCTTTTTTTGTGTCACCTAAGTAAACGCCTACACCATCCACTGAAGTGTAAGAGTTGCCATAGCCCATATCCTCAGCTACTTCTTTCAACACTAAATCTTCTGCATTATCCTTTTCATACTTCGCGGAGCCAAGCATGAACTGTGCAGTTTTGAAATAAGGAGCCAGCACACTTTTCCAATCTTTAATATGACTCCAGATTTTATTGGTATAGAAAGGTTCTTTCGGCATCATGTGTGTATTGGCATACACGAGTGAGCCACCACCCACACCTACTCCACTGATGACAAATACTTCTTTAAAGAAAGTGAGTTTCTGAATGCCGAAAAATTTCAGCACCGGCAACCACAAATATTTCCGAACGTCCCAATCGGTCTTCGGAAAATCTTTTGCAGCCCAGCGTTTGCCTTTTTCAATTACTAAAACAGAGTAACCTTTTTCGGACAAGCGCATGGCGCTTACGCTTCCTCCGAAACCGGAGCCTATAACTATGTAATCAAACTCAGTCGGCATTACGGTGTTTTGTAGTGAAAGTAATTTTGGTGGTATATAAATCCTCGGCTGATACAGCCATGTGAAGATATCCGCTCACAATTTTATTTTGCTTATCGAGGTTGATTTCATCAAACCAATATTGCAATCCGTTTGTGGGCAATCCATCGCTGAATTCTATTCTGCCGCGAAATGAAGAAGAATCAGAAAGAGTAAATTCAAACGGGTTTGATGTTTCTTTTGTACTTACAGTAAGTGCCGGCAAATTCAAGCGTTCTAATCCAGTATCATGAAATTTATTGTAAACCAAATGGTCAACTTTGACCAGGCAGGTTATAGTTGTGTCTTCTCGATAGTTGAATGCAAACGGAAGAGAAATACTTCCGGTCATTGGATTAACGCTCCACTTCTTCAAGCGGTTACTGCCTTCATGAAATATGCCTACCAGCCATGTCTTTTCAGTTGTCGTATCGCTGTCGGTTGCTTTTAGCCACCACACCCATTCGTAAGGATGAAGTTCGGGATGGCAATTGTGATTGCAGTCGAGGCAGGCAACTCCGTAAAATCCCATCGAAGGATGGTCAGTGCCAAAGTTTGAATGCTCTTTCAATCCACCGGCACCAGGCAGCGTGGGATAGAATAAATTTAGTTGAGAGATAAATTTATGCGGAGGTGTCAGTTCACAATCAAGACCGTACTTACTGCTTTCAATATCATTGGTATCGCGCACAAAAGGAGGCAGTTTGTAATTAGTGTGATGGGTCCTTCGAATATCCTGCCGGTGATATTTCTTTTGTAAATCGTACGCGGTAAAATCCTTCCATAAATATTTTTTCAAATGAAAACCAATGTCAAAGTTGATGTCATATTCCGAATATTCTATTTTACCGCTTCTGCCGTGGTGTGTAACGGTGCCAACAAATTTTTGCTTTTTCATATTCACCGCCCGCCAGTTATAACCACCAAAAGCATGAATAAACCAACCCACCATAAATACTTTGTGATGTTGTCTTCTTCTTTCAATAACAGAATCAAGCAACATCGGTTCAACCAAATCAATTATTTCTTCGTTCAGCGTATCGTTTTTTGATATTTCCGAATTCGAAAGCAACAAATATTTGAATGCCTCCGGTGTTTCTTTGTATGAAGAAATCTTAAAAGTAGTTTGGGCTAAACTTGTTTGCAGTAATATTGTTGTCAAAAGAGCAACTGAAAATAGTTTATTCATTAAATCGAAAATAGTTTTTTGTGCAAAATAATATTGAAATATTACCGCTGAATATCTGGGCAAAGCTTTCAAGCCATCCTTTTGTTATTTCAGGTCCTTGCAGTGCCGAGGGTGAAGAACAGGTTTTTAATACGGTTCGTGAAATTGTGAAACATGCGGGCGATAAAGTTCACATGCTTCGTGCGGGCATTTGGAAGCCCCGCACGCGACCTAATGCTTTTGAAGGGGTTGGTGAAATTGGTTTGCCTTGGGTAAAAGCTGCGGGAAAAGAATTTGGATTGCCGGTTACGGTGGAAGTTGCCAACGCAGAGCATGTAGAAGTTGCTTTGAAAAATGAAATTGATGTATTGTGGATTGGAGCACGTACCACAGTTTCTCCTTTTGCCATTCAGGAAATTGCTGATTCGCTTAAAGGAGTTGATATTCCCGTACTGGTTAAAAATCCTATCAATCCTGATTTGGAACTTTGGATTGGTGCTATGGAACGATTTAATCAGGCAGGAATAAAAAAACTTGGAGCTATTCACCGCGGTTTTTCTTCTTATGAAAAAACAATTTACCGCAACGCTCCCATGTGGGAGATTCCCATTGAGTTGCGCAGGCGTTATCCGCAGATTCCAATCATTGTTGACCCCTCGCACATTGGCGGCACTCGCGATTTAATTCAACAGCTTTGTCAGCAGGCGATGGACATGGGTTTTGACGGACTGATGATTGAATCACATATCAATCCGGATAAAGCGTGGAGCGATGCAAAGCAACAGGTAACTCCTGAGCGGCTGGGTGAAATATTGAAATCGCTGATTGTTCGCCAACCTATTGTATCTGATACAGGATTCAAAACGCTGCATGATATGCGCGCACGCATTGACCGCATTGATGATTATATTCTGGAATTGATGGGAGAGCGCATGGGTATTTCGGAAGAGATTGGAGAGTTGAAAAAACAAAATCAATTAGCCATACATCAAAGCGAACGTTGGGCGCAAATTGTAAAACGCGCTTTACAGAAAGGGAAAACCAGCGGGCTTACCGAAGAGTTTATTTTGAAATTATTTCAGCAGGTGCATAATGAAAGTATCAGGCATCAGTCGAAAGTTATTGGCGATTGAGAATTTGTATGGATGTAGCATGAAATTACACAGAGAGAAATTTTGTCATTCCGAATTTCTTATTTAACGAAGAAATAAATCTTGGTATTCCACTTAGCAGTATCCTTTTCATTCATGGGGTCGGTAATGTATTCTTCAATTACCATATCGGGGTTTTCTTTTCCAAGCTCCTTTAGTTTAGCACCCATAGCATCGTAAGCCGGTTTCATTTTGGCATAGTCGCCCCAATACTCAATAGTATAACCCTTGCGGGCAGGTAAATTCAGTTCACTGTACCCTTTGGCTAAAACTTTTCCGCCCTCGTAAGGAATAG
>JBKJJB010000248.1:0-11703 GCA_046598235.1 Chitinophagales bacterium | reverse complement strand
CCTTGTGCTGTTGGCGGAACTCTGAACTGAATGACCTGATCATAGGGTACCCCCACTACGGCACAAGGCAACGAAGTATCGGGAGGATAAAACCCAACCACCGTTAAGGATTGGTCGGGAGTACAAACCGATGCGCCCGATGGCTGCGCACAGTGTGTTTGCGCATTCAGATTTTGAGAAAATAAAACAGTGGTAAAAAGTAAAACAGCGAGGTGGTAGAATCTCTTTTTCATGTTGTGTGTTTTAGTTAGGTAGCATGAAAATAGAAAACGGTATTATTAAATTACAGTGTTTTTACATAATTGTGTTCTATGACAAAACTATTTTTTCCAAGCGGATATATGAAGCATTTTACACATTAAACAAAAAGTGCATAATGTCGCCATCCTGCACCACATATTCTTTGCCTTCGCTGCGAAGTTTACCGGCATCGCGACAGGCGGCTTCGCTCTTGTATTGCACAAAATCGTTGTAGCTCATTACCTGTGCGCGAATAAATCCTTTTTCGAAATCGGTATGGATAACACCTGCTGCCTGTGGCCCTTTATCGCCTTTGTGAATAGTCCAAGCGCGAACTTCCTTCTCTCCTGCTGTAAAATATGTTTGAAGACTTAATAAATGATATGCGGCACGAATCAACCTGTTCAAACCCGATTCTTTCAAACCTAAATCTGCCAAAAACACATCGCGGTCTTCGGCACTTTCAAGCACCGCAATTTCCGATTCAATAGCAGCACTTACAACTACTACTTCTGAATTTTCATTAGCCACCGCCTTTCTTACTTCTTCTACATACTTATTGCCATTTACTACGCTTGTCTCTTCTACATTACAGCAATAGATAACCGGCTTGGCAGTAAGTAGTTGAAGGTCTTCGATAAAGCGTTTGTCTTCGTCACTTATCTGTACTGTGCGTGCGCTCTGTCCGCTTTCAAGATGTTTCTTATACACCTCTAAAACTTCCATGCAGCGTTGCGCTTCTTTATCGCCTGTTTTAGCTGCCCTTCTTTGTTTCTCAAGTTTCTTATCTACACTTTCCAAATCTTTCAATTGCAATTCGGTATCAATAATCTCTTTATCGCGCACCGGGTTTACACTTCCGTCTACGTGGATAATATTATCGTTATCGAAACAGCGCACCACATGAATAATAGCATCTACGGTTCTGATGTTTCCAAGAAACTGATTTCCCAAACCTTCTCCTTTACTTGCACCTTTTACCAATCCGGCAATGTCAACAAATTCGATAGTTGTAGGAATTACCTTCTGAGGTTTTACCAATGTTTCCAGCATATTTAAACGCGGGTCAGGCACCGTTACCACGCCTATATTCGGGTCTATCGTGCAAAAAGGAAAGTTAGCCGCTTGTGCCTTAGCCGAAGACAGCGCATTAAAAAGAGTTGATTTACCTACATTCGGAAGCCCCACTATACCACACTGTAATGCCATGTTCTAAAAAATTTAGGGGGCAAATATAGAAGGATTGGCAACTGATAGCTGACGTATTTGTATTAAAGCTGCCTTTAGGGGTGGGGGGGTATAAAAAACAAAAAAGCCCCCCTTTCCCAGAGCAGGCTAATTTGTACCTTTGGCAGGTTTGGGTTATTTTGAAATAAATATTCTTTTTGTGCTCACTACTCCTGCGTTTCTTACCGATACAATGTAGCATCCGTTTGGCTGCTCATCTAAAGAAACTACTTCGGTTTGGTTGTTTAAAGAAGTGGTATAAATTTCCTGACCAATTAAGTTGTAAACGCTCATCTGAGCATCTGTGCTTACAGTATTATTAAGATTTACAGTAACATTTTTAGCTGATGCAAAAACATTTGCCTTAGCAGCTTTAAACTCGCCAATGCCAGATATAGTTGCCGAAGTAACAGTGATATTTGTTTGTGCATTATCTGTGCAACCATAATCGTTTGTACTAACAAGACTTACTAAATATTCGCCCGGTGCATAATAATTGATGCTCGGATTAGCAACACCGCTGATTAGAGTTCCGTCACCAAAATCCCAGTTAAAATCGTGCGCATTAGAAGCCGAAGCAGTAAAGTCAATCATTTCACCCACCTCTACAATTGTTTTAGAAGCAGTAATATTAGTCACTACATAGTGACCAATTATGTGAAACGCTTCTGTAGTAGAATATCCTCCGAAAGTATAAACCATGTAGTAGTCACCTTCTCCTAATTCGTTGAATAAAACGGGTGCAGAAACATTGTTATATGTAGCCACTTGATTATTGAAAGCATCTAAAAGAGTGCAACTGGTCCATGTTACTGAGTTATCGGGAGCTACGGTAATTACTCCATTATCGTTTGCGCAGCCTGCATTGTTAACCGTAGCTTGAACGGGAGCAGAAACATGCACGAAAAATCTTCCTGTAGCAGAATCACTCGCCAACAACTGAGCCGTATATTTACTTTGTCTTAAATCAGTAAATGTTCCCAGCAATCTGTCTTCCAAACGGATAATTGAAGTGGCATCCAAATTATCTAACAAAGGAGTAGAAATATCATACGAGCCATCTGCGTCTACATCGTAACCCAAAGCAATTTCCTGAGTAGTAGAAGAAGCACCATAACCATTAATTGAACAATTAAAAGAATCTGAACTCAACGAGAATAAAGCAGGAACACCCGCCACACCGCTGAATACTTTCTGTGCATCTTCCTGATATACATAAACAGGATTGATACCGTTATCGAAATATAAAGTGGCTTCATCAATGTTTCCATTAGGAGCCTGAAGACGTATTACAACCTGTGCTTTGTTTTGTGATGCAAAAGCAGTGGTCGCCAACATTGCAAAGAGGAATGTAAAAGTTAAGTATTTCATAGAATTAGTTTTAAATTTTTTGCCGGTTGTTTTAGTCCGACAGTTTCTATTACGGCACTTAACCAAAAAAGGTTACAAAGTTTTACAAATAATTTGGGCTGAAAACAGCAATGCCATCTCTTTGTATAGAGATGGCATTGCAAAAAAGCATATACCTGCTTTGCGAATATCTGCTAATACTAGGGCTGCAGTACGGGATAGTAGAAGCTTAAACATGAAGCAACACAACAAATTTTATTTACGTAAACAAAACCGTTATACTGGAGCCAGCAAATGGAGTAATTTTGCAATTCTTAAATCTTTTGGTGTTTTCGGAATCTCTTTGCAGAATTTAAGTGTAACAATCCAGAGTATACCTGAAGATTATCACATAGACAGATTAATTGGCAATGAATTCTTACTTAAGCGTAAAATCTGTATTAATTTTCCTAACAGATTAATTTCTATCAATGAAGATAAAAGACATCACCGATTACCTCGAAAGTATTGCGCCAATTGATTACCAGGAAAGCTACGATAACAGCGGCTTGATTGTGGGCAACAAAAATGCTACGGTAAAAAAAGCCCTCATAACCTTAGATGCCACAGAAGAAGTAGTAGACGAGGCGATAAAAGAAAAGTGCCAATTGATTATTGCCCATCATCCTATCATTTTTGGTGGACTCAAGAAGTTGAATGGCAAAAATTATGTGGAACGCGTTGTTATTAAAGCCATTAAAAACAACATTGCCATTTACGCTATCCATACTAATTACGACAATGTGAGTATTGGAGTGAACGCCAAAATATGTGAGCGCCTTGGGCTAACTGATTACGAAATACTTGCGCCCAAAAAGCAATTACTGAAAAAGCTTTACACATTTATACCGGTGGAAGACCATGAGCGGGTTTCAAATGCTGTATTTGATGTAGGCGCAGGATACATAGGCAACTATAGCGAAACAAGTTTCAGCGTACGTGGAACAGGAACTTTCAAAGGCAATGAAAAATCAAACCCTGTAGTAGGGAAAAGAAATATTCTGCACCAGGCAGTAGAAATGAAATTCGAGACCATCTTTCCTGCCAACATAGAGAGCAAGGTTATCAGCGCGTTATTGAAAGCCCATCCTTATGAAGAAGTTGCGTATGACATTGTATCGTTAGATAATTCATTTGCAAAAGTGGGTAGCGGCATGGTCGGAAATCTACAAAAACCGATAGCTGAACTTGCATTTTTAAAGTTGGTGAAGAAGAACCTGAAAACGGATTGCATACGACACACAAAACTGTTAGGCAGAAAAGTGAAACGAGTAGCTGTTTGCGGAGGAGCCGGCAGATTTCTTTTAAATAATGCTATTGCCGCACAAGCCGATGTGTTTATCACCGGAGATTTTAAATATCACGACTTTTTTGATGCCGATGGAAAGATAGTAGTGGCAGACGTGGGACACTATGAAAGTGAGCAGTTTACAAAGGATTTGCTGAGGGAGCAGATTGTCAGAAATTTTCCTATGTTTGCCGCCCAAATCTCAAAAATCAGTACAAATCCAATCAATTATTTATAGTTATGGCAGCAACAAAAACAGCAGGTAAAGAACTTTCGGTTGAAGAAAAGTTAACTCAACTTTGGGAACTTCAGCAGATTGATACCAAAATTGACAAAATTCAGATTCTAAAAGGTGAACTTCCGATTGAAGTAAAAGATCTGGAAGATGAAATTGAAGGACTCAATACTCGTTTAGCAAACTCGGAAGGCGAAGTAGGCGAACTAGAAGAAGAAATTAAAAACCGCAAGAATGCCAAGTCGCTTGCTAAGGAGTTAATCACCCGTTACGAAAAACAACAGGATAACGTTAAGAACAATCGCGAGTTCGAAGCACTTTCAAAAGAAATTGAATTGCAGAAGTTAGAGATTCAATTATGCGACAAAAGAATTTCGGATGCACAGGGTAAGATAGAAGGCAAGCAAGCCTTGCTTACTGAAACTCAGGAAACTATCAAGGCACGTGAGAAGCATTTAAAGACAAAGAAAAAGGAACTTGAAAAGATTATTGAAGAAACTGAAATAGAAGAAGTTGAACTTCAAAAAGAATCGAACAAACATGCTAAGAAAATTGAAGAGCGGTTGCTGAAAGCATATAAAAGAATCCGTGGAGCTT
This sequence comes from Chitinophagales bacterium, assembly GCA_046598235.1. GTDB lineage: Bacteria > Bacteroidota > Bacteroidia > Chitinophagales > LD1 > Bog-950. The sequence goes on along the minus strand of JBKJJB010000248.1, from coordinate 6,727 downwards.
ACAAAAACGGATTAGCAGTGGTAGCTGTAATGCGTAATGCTTGCGGTGGTTGCTATGCGAAAATCCCACCTCAGCGTCAAATGGAAATTCGTCAGCACAAGCGCTTAGTTACCTGCGAACACTGCGGAAGAATACAAGTGGCTTGGGAAGAAGAAGCGGCAGCAGAATAAAATTAAAAACCCTCTCCATCGAGAGGGTTTTTAATTTATAAGAAGCGAAGTATATCTTGCCGCTGTGTTCAAAAAAGTATTTCTTGTTGTCCATGCGTTATCTGTCTTTCATTTCAGCCGCGCACAGTCTTTCGACTTCAATTCAAATTGCAGAGAGGCATATAACACAATTCTTGCACTCAAACTAAATGAAGCTAGTGCGCTGCTTAAAGCTGAAACAAAAGCGAAGGCAAACAACCTCATTCCTCTTTATTTAGAAAACTACATTGACTTTCTTAGAGTCTACACTGCTGATACATACAGCCAATATGAGCAATTAAGAAAGAACAAGGATTTACGTCTTGCTGAGTTGGCAGAAGGAGATGCGAGTTCACCATATTATCTTTTTACGCAAGCTGAAGTAAATCTACAGTGGGCGGCAATGGATATTAAGTTTGGTGAGTATCTGAATGCAATCTTCGAAATAAGAAAAGCATTTAAACTGCTTGAAGAGAATCAAAAGAAATTTCCTGAGTTTAAAGTCAACAAAAAATCGTTAGGAGTATTGTATGCGTTGCTTGGTAGTGTTCCCGATAAATACAAATGGGGACTTACTCTTTTGGGAATGGAAGGAAGTATTGAGAAAGGAATTGGCTACTTAAAGGAGTTGGTTGATTATGGAAAGAAGAATGATTTTATATATCAGGAAGAAACTATCACCTACTATGCCTTTCTCCTTTTTCATCTGCAAAATCAAAGTGAAACTGCTTGGAGAATGTTGATGGAAAATGGATTTCCTAAGAAAGATAACCTGATGACAGTTTATACCTGCGCGCACATCGGCATATATGGAAAACACAATGAAGATGCTTTGAAAATTCTGAATGAAAAGCCGAAGGATAATTCGTTTGTGCCTTTTTCTTTGCTCAATTATTTAACGGGATTGGCTAAACTGAATAAGTTGGATAAAGACGCTGATATTCATTTCAAGCAATTTATTGCAGAGTACAAAGGCGAACATCATATCAAATCCTCTTTTCAGAAAATTGCGTGGAGCTATTTGCTGAAAGGCGATACAGTAAATTATTTTCACTTCATCAACAAGGCAGAAAACATGGGTGCGAGTATGCTTGACATAGATAAGCAGGCGCAGAAAGAAGCGCAGAAGAACCGTATACCAAACATCAATTTGTTGCGAGCGCGTTTATTATTTGATGGTGGATATTATCAGCGGGCTGTAGATGAAATGGGAAAGATAACTGAAAGCTTTTTCAAAAATACCGAAGAACAAACTGAATACCTGTATCGTTTTGGAAGAATATGTGATGAATGGAATAAGCAGGATTCTGCCTTGCTTTTTTATGGCAAAGCTATTGAAAAGGGAAAAGATTTGCCGCGCTTTTTTGCTGCTAACTCCGCTTTTGAATCAGGAAAAATACATGAGGCGAAAGGAGATTTAGTGAAAGCTAAGTATTATTACAACCTGTGCTTAAGTTTTGAAGACCACGAATACAAAAACGGGATTGACCAAAAGGCTAAAGCAGGACTTAACCGATTGAAATGATAATTGAAGAAAACAAACCGCTTGATAGTTTAAATACATTCGGAATTACAGTAGGCGCGAAATATTTTGCCGAAGTAAAATCAGTTAACGAGTTTAGAGAATTATTAAAAGAAGAAATTTATAAGAAAAATAAGCGGTTAGTTCTCGGAGGAGGAAGCAATATTCTTTTCACAGATTGCTTTGATGGAATTGTTGTAAAAAATTCAATCAAAGGAATTGAAATTGTTAACGAAACCGAAACCGAAGTAATGGTAAAAGCAAATGCAGGAGAAGTATGGCATGAGTTTGTGCTATGGTGTATTGAACGAAATTTTGCGGGTATAGAAAACCTTTCTCTCATTCCCGGATTAGTGGGGGCGGCACCTATGCAAAACATCGGTGCTTATGGAGTTGAAATAAAAGATGTGTTCTACGAACTGGAAGCATTGGATATGAATACTGGAGAAGTAGTAAAATTCAGTTTAGCCGATTGCGGATTCGGTTACCGCGAAAGTGTTTTTAAAAATAAATTCAAGGAGAAATTCTTTATTGCTTCTGTGTCATTTAAACTTACTAAGCTTTCTTCTCCAAAAGCATTGTATCGTTTCAAAACTGATTATGGCGACATCAAAGCTATGTTAGCTGAAATGCAGGCGCACGATCTTACTATCAAAGCAGTAAGTGATGCAGTTTGTAAAATACGAAACTCAAAACTTCCTAATCCAAGGGACTTAGGGAATGCGGGCAGCTTCTTTAAAAATCCTGTTATCAGTAAAGAGCAGTTTGAAACTTTAGTCTTGAAATATCCTGTAATGCCGAGTTATCCGCAGAAAGATGGAACACTGAAAATTCCTGCCGGATGGCTGATTGAACAGTGCGGATGGAAAGGAAAAGTAGTGGGCAATACCGGCTCGCATAAATCGCAGGCGTTGGTACTTGTAAATTATGGCAACGCTACAGGAAGAGAAATTTGGCAACTCGCCATGGATATTCAGCAATCAGTAAAAGAAAAATTTGGAATTGAAATTTCGCCCGAAGTGAATATGGTTTGAGTTTTCTTCAAATAAAAAAGCGGAACCCTTTCGGATTCCGCTTACCACCATAACACCAAATTTTTATCTGCCTCTCATATTATTTCCTCTGCCCATACTGCCTGACTTTCCTCCTTGTTGAGGTGCCTCACGGAAATTATTTCTCGGCTGTTCCATGCGTTGCTCCATTCTCTGCGGTTGCGGCTGAGTATTGAAATTGCGCGGCTGCTCCATACGTTGCATTTGTTGCTCCTTAGGTTGAGGATTTATGTTTCTTGGCTCAACATTACGCGGCTGTTCTACTCTTCTTTCCTGACGAATCTCAGGACGTGGTTCGAATTGTTTCGGATCAACATTTTTCTGAGGTCTTTGCCAATCATCATTGTTTTGTTGAGTTCTCTGTTGTTCTTCATATCTTCTTAAATCATTCTGCTTCGATTCAACATTTCGCTCTCTGTTATTGCGTGGCGCATCCCATTGTGAAGGCGGTGTCTCTGTCCAATTGTTATTGCTTTGTTTTATGTCGGGATGTTGCTGCTGCTCCGGTTTTTGATTATAGTTTTTCGGTTCAGCATACTTCCCTCCTGTGCTATTATTGTTCTCTGTTACATTAGGTTTAACAGGACGAATACTTCCATTTATATCTGTATTCGGCTTTACCGTATTTTTTTCTACGCCTTTACCTATTACTACATTAGGATTCGAAGGATGATACGGTTCAATAGTATTTGGCTTAAGCTGCAACCCTTTATCATTCTTCTTAATATCATTTGTAGGTGTAAACGGTTTCTGAATTCCTTCACGCGGAATTTCAACATCTTTCACACTTACGTTTGGCTTCACTTGCTGATATGTTTTCGGCAATTCGCGATTAAAACCTGTTACCGGATTTAACGGTGGCGTTACAGGAGGATTTGTAGGATTGTCACTGCCTCCGCTTCTTCTTCCACCATTGTAATAACCACCACCTCCATAAGCAGTGTTCCAATAACCATCATTGTAGCCATTATAGTAACCGTTGTTATAGCCGTTCCAATATCCATTGTTATAGCCGTTGTAATATCCACCATTACCTCCGCAATATCCTCCACCTCCGTAACCCCAATTGTTATTGCCCCAATTATTGTTACCGCAGCCATATCCTCCGTAAGGATTGCTCCATGAGTTATAGTAAGAACAACTGTTCCAACCAAAATTCCAACTCCAATATGGATCAAAAAACGGATCATACACTACCACTCTGTTTCTTCTATTCCAATCCCACCAAGGATCGCTGTACCACGGATTGTAAGAAACCACATAAGCGTTATTCCACGAACCCCAGCCAAGGCAAAAAGAAGGTGTAAACCAATAGCTATAATAATTTACACCAAAATTAGGAGTGTAATATCTGCGCAGACGGGTAGTGTATCCGTAATCTTCATCATAATAATTGTTAGTGATATATGTGTTGCCATCTTGCTGATACGCTTCGGAATTAGATGGAGAATCGTATTTGTAAGCAGGATTATCGCTTGGATTTCCGTAGCCGTCTGTTTTATCTATAGATTCCTGCTGCGAAGAAGAATTATTGTTTCCACTGCTCTGATTGGTTGATTGATTAGCGGGATCTTTGCTTGGGTCGTAATAACTATCATCCTGCGCAAAGGAAGATTGGCTCCCGCTGAAAATAAAGATTAACAGCGTTGCGAAATATTTAATTGACCGTTTCATAGGGTTTAAATTTATCAGTATGACAAAATTATTCATAAAGAGTTTAAGCGTGCTTGTTTTTAATATTTTAGCGCACACTTTAACATTCATATAAACATCGTACCACATTCACATGGCAAAAGATATCACTTCAAGAGTTAACGATTATTCACAATGGTACAACGACCTTGTTATAAAAGGCGGGTTGGCAGATTACAGCGCGGTGCGCGGTTGCATGGTAATAAAACCTTATGGTTATGCCATTTGGGAGAAGATGCAATCTGCACTTGATAAAATGTTTAAAGACACCGGGCATGTGAACGCTTACTTTCCACTTTTTATTCCTAAAAGTTTTTTGAGTAAAGAAGCATCACACATTGAAGGATTTGCAAAAGAGTGCGCTGTTGTAACGCACTATCGCTTAATCAACGATCCGAATGGAAAAGGAGTAATTGTTGACCCAGATGCAAAACTTGAAGAAGAACTGATAGTGCGTCCTACTTCTGAAACTATCATTTGGAATACTTATAAAAACTGGATTCAATCGTACCGCGATTTACCTTTGCTGATTAACCAATGGGCAAATGTTGTTAGATGGGAAATGAGAACGCGTTTATTTCTTCGCACTGCCGAATTTCTTTGGCAGGAAGGACACACCGCTCATTCTACTCAACAAGAAGCTGTTGAAGAAACAGAAAGGATGCTGGATGTTTATGCAACTTTCGCTGAGAAGTGGATGGCAATGCCTGTTATCCGTGGAAAGAAAACTGCGAATGAAAGGTTTGCAGGTGCCGTAGATACTTATTGTATTGAAGCAATGATGCAGGACGGGCAGGCATTGCAGGCAGGCACTTCACATTATCTCGGACAGAACTTTGCAAAAGCATTTGAAGTACAGTTTTTGAATAAAGAAGGCAAACATGAATTTGTGTATGCTACTTCGTGGGGAGTTTCAACGCGCTTAATCGGTGCGCTTATTATGGCGCATAGCGATGATGAAGGTTTAGTGCTTCCTCCTCTCCTTGCACCTTTACAAGTAGTTATTGTTCCAATTGGAAAAGGTGAGGACATCAAAAAGATTTTTGAAAAGTGCGAACCCGTTATCAAAGAACTAAAAGCAAAAGGCATCTCTGTAAAGTTTGATGATGATGACAACAAACGCCCGGGATTTAAGTTTGCAGAATATGAACTGAAAGGAGTTCCTGTTCGCTTGGCAATGGGTATGCGTGATTACGAAGCAGGAACTATTGAAGTGGCAAGACGCGACACGAAAGAAAAATCTGTTCAGCAATTTGAAGGTATTGGAAACCACATTGAGAAGTTACTGGAAGATATTCAGGCAAACATTTTCAACAGAGCAAAAACTTTCCGCGATAGTCATATTCGTGAAGTAAACTCATGGGATGAGTTTGTAAAAGCTATTGAAGAACCGGGGTTTATCTCTGCTCACTGGGACGGCACCTCTGAAACTGAAGAGAAAATTAAAGAAGCTACAAAGGCAACCATACGTTGTATTCCTATTGACAATCCGCAGCAAGAAGGCAAGTGTGTGTTCAGCGGAAATGCCAGTAAGGAGAGAGTGATATTTGCAAGAGCATATTAATTGCTTCTTTCAGAATATAATGAATCAAATAATTTTATCTACTTCGCACCAATGAAAGAAAAACTATTACATGCGCTTCGTACCTGGACTCCTGAAGTGGAGTGCACCGTAAAAATTAAATTTGTAAAACGCGGAACTGATGCTCCACTTACCGGAACTCAATATATTGCTCGCCTTTACGACAAGGATATATTTTCCAATGATGATTACCTCGGCAAATCGGGATTGAATGATAATGGCGAAGCGCACATTCACTTCTTCCCTTCCGATGTTTTTAATTCAGATTTAGGTTTTGAAGAACTTCCTGATTTGTATATCCTTCTTTTCAAAGGCAACACAGTTCATTATCAAACCAAGGTTTGGGACAATGTTGATTTTGATAAACTTGGTCTGCTGGATATGAAAGAAGGTGAAGTAATAAACTTCGGCACTTTCTTAGTGGATTAGAATTCTAAACTCTTTCCAACTCGGTAAACTCAAAAGCATACTTGTGTTTTTCATCTGCCGAATGCTTTTCGTGAGTTACTACTTTCCACTCGCTGCTCAATAAATCAGGGAAAAATGTATCTGCATCAGGAAATGAATGATGAACTTTAGTGAGATATATTTTATCAGTTAGCGACAGAAGCTGCTTATAAATTTCTCCGCCACCAAGAATCATCAACTCCCGCTCTCCCATATCTTTTGCAAACTGAATTCCTTCTTCTGC